>MHEF01000078.1 GCA_001805125.1 Nitrospirae bacterium RBG_13_39_12 | reverse complement strand
GGAAGTGAACTTGCAAGTGTAAGGTTCGAAAAGATCGGGGAGACACTGAATAGATTACAGCTCGAGTCAGACAGGGTTAACATGATGCAGGTGGCTATTTCCGAATATGACAAGCTTCCGGACATGATAAATGCCTTTGTGGAAAGGGTTAAGGAAATAGGGCATAATCCTTTCAAGGAAATGTAGAATAGGATTGGAGGAATAGATATGGCAGAAGAAAAAGTAGAAGCCCGAGCAACAAAAACAGAGACAGCTGAAAAACCTGAGACTCAGGTTGAGGTTGCCAAGGCACCCGAGCCATTTGCCGGCATTGCCCTGACCCCCGATCTGCAGTTTGTTAACGCAATCATAAAAGGTGGCGGGGAGTCTCTGAAAAAATGTTATCAGTGCGCAACATGCTCGGTGGTATGCAATCTCACTCCTTCGGATAATCCGTTTCCGAGAAAAGAGATGATCTATGCACAATGGGGGCTGAAAGACAAGTTATTCGGTAATCCGGATATCTGGCTTTGTCATCAGTGCAGTGATTGTACCGCATATTGTCCGCGGGGTGCAAAACCGGGCGAAGTCCTGAATGCAGTAAGAAAAATGTCCATCGAGCGTTACTCTGTTCCCGGGTTTCTGGGGAAGGCAGTCGGAAATCCAGGGGCACTTGGTCTCCTTCTTGCAATCCCTGTTGTGATCTTTCTCATAATCCTTGGAGGTTTGGGCCATCTGAATCTGGAAAGCATAAGGAATGAAGCTGGAAACATCGCATACTCATCATTGATAAAGTCGTACTACATTGATGGAGTCTTTGTCCCGATTTTCATGTTTGCTGTTGTTTCACTTGCCATCGGTGTTTCCCGATACTGGAAAGATATGGTACGGGCGACAGGCATCAAGCCAAAAGGCAGCATCGCAGGTGCCATAACGGAAACAATCGGTGATATACTGACTCACAAGCGGTTCGAAATGTGCAATGTAACCAAATCCAGGAAGCTGGCACACATGCTTGTATTTTTCAGTTTTATCGGACTTGCAGTAACAACGGCATGGGCAGTCCTCTATTTATACGGTTACGAGATAATGCATGCAATGGGGAAAACGCCTTATTCGTGGCTGCTCGGTCCCTCACCATATCCGTTATCGGACCCTATGAAGTGGCTTGCAAATATGAGTGCCATAGGTCTTTTGATCGGTATTTTCATGGTGATGAACAACAGGAAGATGAATGAGGAGAAGGCCGGGAAAGGCGGTTATTACGACTGGCTCTTGATATACATTATTTTTGCCGTTATGGCTACCGGCATTCTTTCAGAATTGTTCAGATTGGCAGATTTGGCATTGCTGTCATATCTGATCTATTTTTCGCATCTTGTCGTAGTATTTTTCCTCTTTGCCTACGCACCATTCTCAAAAATGGCACATATGCTTTACAGGGCAACAGCGATGGTTTTTGCAAAGGCAACGGAAAGGGATGTCGAGCTCAAATAAGAAAATTTGTTCAGACGAAATTAAAAAAGAGGAGGGAGGTGGAAGGTTAAGAAACAATTTTTCCTTTTCACTTGTAACTCGTTCAGTAAGATTAAAAAAGGAGGGTATGTATGAGTAATATCATTTTATTTGCTTTGGCATGTGGCGCACTGGGTATCTTTTATTCCTTGATTACCGCATCATGGGTTCTCAAGCAGGATAAAGGCAGTGAGCGCATGCTGGCTATTTCAGATGCCGTACGTGAAGGTGCAACTGCTTTTCTCAAACGTGAATATACGAGTGTTGCAATGGTAGGTGTTGTGGTCACGGTATTATTGTTTTTTCTGGGCGTATGGACAGCAGTTGGTTTTGTAATCGGAGCAGTGGGTTCCGCAGTAGCCGGATATGTCGGTATGATGGTTACTGTTCGGTCTAATGTCCGTACTACACAGGCTGCATACAAAGGACTTGCTGCAGCGCTGAATGTTGCATTTAAGGGGGGCTCTGTTACCGGCATTATGGTTGTCGGATTGGGCATTCTTGGATTAGCAGGCTACTATTTTATTGCGAAGTCTTACGCAGGTGAAAATGCATTTCATGCCCTTGTAGGGCTTGGTTTTGGATGCTCTCTCGTGAGTGTCTTTGCCCGTATCGCCGGTGGTATTTATACAAAGGCAGCAGACGTTGGCGCAGACCTTGTCGGCAAGGTAGAGGCAGGAATTCCGGAGGATGACCCAAGAAACCCTGCAGTTATCGCAGACAACGTCGGTGACAATGTCGGTGACTGTGCTGGAATGGCGGCTGACCTGTATGAAACATACACCGTTACTCTCGTTGCAGCAATGCTTCTTGCAAAGACTGCTTTTGGACCGGATAGTCCATGGGTTGAATTCCCATTACTCATTGGCGGCATTTCGATCATAGCCTCTGTTATCGGGACATATTTTGTACGCCTTGGCAAAAGCCAATATATTATGGGAGCTCTTTATAAAGGGTTGGCAGTATCCGGTATCCTGGCTGCGATAGCCTTCTATTTAGTAGCCGGATGGTTCTTGGGACTTCCCGGTGTCACCCCTGCTTTTACCCAGATGGGAGTCTTTATAACAGCACTGATAGGTCTTCTGCTCACCGGTCTGATCGTTATGATTACCGAGTATTTTACATCCACCAGTTTTAATCCTGTTAAGCATATTGCGCAAGCAAGCCTTACCGGCCATGGGACAAATGTTATTGCCGGACTTGCAGTCAGTATGAAATCAACAGGCTTGCCTGTTATCGTCATTTGTGGAGCAATCGTTTGGGCGTACTATATCGGTGCAGGAGGCTTCAGCAACGTTACTGCGGAACAAGCTGTAGCAGGACTTTTTGCAATTGCTCTGTCAGCGGTTTCGATGCTTTCAATGACCGGTATTATTGTGGCCATCGACTCATACGGCCCGATTACTGACAACGCCGGTGGTATTGCAGAGATGGCAGCGCTTCCAAAAGAAATCCGTGAAATCACGGACCCATTGGATGCAGTCGGAAATACAACAAAGGCGGTTACAAAGGGTTATGCTATCGGTTCAGCAGCTCTTGCTGCGTTGGTTCTCTTTGCAGAGTATTCGAGATCATTTGGAACGACGCTGGCATTTGACCTTTCAAACCCGTTGGTTCTTGTCGGACTCTTTATCGGTGGACTCCTTCCCTATTATTTTGGATCTCTGCTGATGGAGGCAGTTGGAAAGGCTGCCGGTCTTATTGTTGACGAGGTAAGAAGGCAGTTCAGAGAAATCCCGGGAATCATGGAGTTTAAGGCAAAGCCAGATTATGCAGCGTGTGTTGACATCGTTACGAAAGGTGCAATAAAACAGATGATGGTTCCTGCCCTTATTCCTGTAGTTACACCGATACTTGTCGGCGTGCTTTTAGGCAGAGAGGCACTCGGAGGAGTCCTTATCGGTAGTATCGTCACTGGATTGTTCCAGGCTATCGCAATGACCAGTGGCGGCGGAGCATGGGACAATGCCAAGAAATCCTTTGAAGTAGGCGTTACCGACAGCAAAGGTGTTGTACACAAGAAGGGGAGCGATGGTCATAAAGCCTCTGTCACAGGAGACACCGTCGGCGACCCTTACAAGGATACAGCAGGACCAGCTATCAACCCGATGATTAAGGTCATCAATATCGTTGCACTGCTGATCGTCCCGCTGATATAGTTCTCAGAAGACTTCAGGGCCGGCAGAGATTTCTGCCGGCCTTTTTTATTATAATAAACGAAGAAGTCACATTACGTTATAAGGAAGTGCTTTTTACACCCCTAATCATCAGCTTTATCCCTGGGATTGCTTTTATTTTTGCCTATTGAGAAGAACGCTGATGATTTTACCATCAGAGAACTGCTGAAAATCAGACAGAAAGGATTGAATGAAGATGCCGTTACCCAGTATGAAAGATGTGGACCCAACGCAGCTTACGCTAAAATCGGAGTTTAAGTTCAGGTGTCATAAAGGTATACCATGTTTTACAAAATGCTGCGGCAATATCAATATCCTGCTCACTCCATATGATATTATCAGAATGAAAAAAAGGCTCGGGATATCCTCTGAAGAATTCCTTGAGAAGTATACTCATATGGAACTCGATGACAAGTCCAAACAGCCTCTCGTAAGACTGAAAATGCTCGATGATCAGGAAAAGACATGTCATTTTGTTACACCTGATGGCTGTACGATCTATACAGACAGGCCTGCAAATTGCCGGTATTATCCTATAGGTCAGGGAATAATGCGAAAGGAAACCGAGAAAGGGCCGGTTAATGAAGA
>MHEF01000077.1:3681-8003 GCA_001805125.1 Nitrospirae bacterium RBG_13_39_12 | reverse complement strand
ATGACACCCATGACGAGCTTTATCATATAAGGTTTCACATAGGTTGTCCCGATTGCGCCGAGCTGGATGCCGAATAATGAGCCTGCAAGAATAATAGCAGCAAGGCGGATATCAACAAGTCCGTGCAGTGCATACTTAAAGGATCCACCGAGACCCATGACAAAGGCGACCACAAGCTCAGTAGCCGATGCCATAAGGCTGGGCGCACCAAGCACATACATCATGGCAGGTACACCTAAAAATCCACCTACCGCGATTGTGGCAGCAAGCATGCCCGTCGCAAAACCGAGCGGCACCATAAAAAGCACCGATACCTTCGCATTCAGGCTCTTGAAATATACCATTGTCCCGGGGATATTGACAGACTGAACCCACTTTGCCAATTTTGTGACCTTTTCTTCAGCATCAGTGTTGCCCGACCGGTAGGTCTTTACAGCGTCTCTCAGCACCATACCGCCTACGACAGCCAGAACTAAAACAAAGGCTGCGCTAACATACAGGTTTGAACCTGCGTCGCCGAAAGCAGCTTTAATTTTTTCCTGAATATGAGCTCCGTATAAAACACCGCCTTCTGCAAAAATTCCGAAGACAATGCCAAGTTTGACATCCACCTGGCCATATTTTGCACGCTTAATGGCTCCGACAAGCGCCTTGGGAAACTTATGGCACATATTGCTCGCAACCGCAACAAGGCCGGGCACTCCAAGGCTCATCATACCAGGAGTTAAAACGAAAGCGCCGCCTGAGCCGATAAATCCGCTGACGAGTCCGCCGATGAAACCCACGACAAAAAGGTATAACACATTCCACAAGGTCAAATCAATAAAATTAGCTATTTCATGCATATCCTTATTCCCCCTAAACTCTTGGACGTGGTTGAGGTTTTGGACGTTCTCTGTCATAAGTACGTATTTCCTCAGACTTTGCACGGAGAGCCTTTCTCGTTGCTTCAATACCTAAAACAGACCAGAAATAACCGGTGAAATGTCCATGCACATAAGAAATAGCAAAGGCTGTTGCAATGGGCAACAAAGCGTACAGTGCACCTCTTGTGAAATAAGCGGTAACGAGACCCTGGTTCATCAAGAGCGCTCCGTAGGTTACCGCTGAACAGATCCCGAAGATCACCATCTTACCAATCGGCTTCTTCTTTGGTTTACTACTGATCTTTCCCATAATTCTTCCTCCTTTAGTTTCAGATTATTTAATATGTTCAAATTTATGCATGAGTAGAGCCCATTACGACCACAAGAGGGCATTTTAGACTCAGGTTTTGCCATGCCTCTGAAAGTTTTCTAACCCTGCTTTTGCTAACGTCCAGTGCATCAGATGATTCTATAACAGCAAATACAATCTCGTCGTGAGAATCAGTGTAATTTTTAATCTCTTTTTTTAAACAGCCTTCTCCCCGTATTAACCTGTAATTAATCCCTTCATTCTCAAGTTCTGATATGAATTCACTAAGCTCGGGTTCCACCTCATCAGCTGCGGATAGAGGCGATACATATAGAATGTCGAGATCCGCAACAACCCGTTTACATGAATTCATAGCGTACTTAAAGGTCTTTTTATCCAAATGTCCTCCCTTTATTACTAGCAGGATTCTTCTTCCCTCCTTAAGGATTTCCTGAGCAGTCTTGAAATCCCCGGCTTCCGCAAAGGCAGAGGCTGTCATCATATCTTCAAGCTGCTTTGCCAAACGTTTCATATTCATCTGTTTCTATTCCTCAATAATTAATTATCAATTATCATGCCAGAAGAAATATTTAGATAAACAATAGATTTCATGCGGATTTACATCATCCGTGCAGCAGGATACAGATAACATATTTGTTGCATATTGCAATCTTAAATGGTTTATAATTGGAATTGTCATGATTAATAAAGGCTCTTTGAACTGTTGCATGTATTGAAGGTTGGGTTGCATAATGCAACTTTTCACTTTATCAATACCGTATTGATAATTTCTTCGACTGTATCCGCAAGGCGGATCTCCAGTTCTTTTTTAACATCCTCATGAAGGTTATCCACATCTACCTTATTCTTGAACGGTAACACTACTATCTTCACTCCAGCCTGTCTTGCAGCCAAAAGTTTTTCTTTAATACCTCCGATAGGCAGTATCCTGCCGCTCAGGGTCAACTCTCCAGATACAGCCACATCCCTTCTTGCAGGACATCCGGTTAAAAGTGAAATCAGGGCAATTGCAATAGTAGCGCCGGCAGAAGGCCCGTCTTTTGGAATGGCTCCGGCAGGAACGTGAATATGAATGTCATGGTTTTCAAAAAAATCCTCAGGGATATTGAATAAGGAAGCATTACTCCTTATGTAACTTAAGGCTGCCTGAGCAGATTCACACATCACATTTCCAAGAGATCCTGTAAGGATTAGTTCCCTCTTGCCTTTCATCCTCGCAGCCTCTATAAAAATAATATCTCCGCCTACCTCAGTCCATACCAGACCAGTTGCAATGCCAATCTGGTTTTTCTCATTTGTTACCTCAGAGTAGTACTTCCTCGGTCCTAAATAATTTTCAACCATATCCGGTGACACTTTTATATTACGCACGGTATCCTTATGGTGTACAAACTCGGTTGCTATCTTCCTGCAGACAGTAGCAATATTTCTTTCAAGGTTCCTTATACCTGCCTCCCGTGTATAACCCTGAATAATCTTTGATATAGTTTCAGCACTGAATTCAGGCTGGCAGTCCGATAAACCCTGTTCGTGAGTCTGTTTAGGAACCAGGTGATTCAATGCAATCTTCTTTTTTTCATCTTCCGTGTAGCCTGAGAACTCAATGACTTCCGTGCGATCCCTTAGGGGCTCTTGAATATAATCGGCAATATTGGCTGTTACTATAAACAGGACGCTTGAGAGATCAAATGGCACATCCACATAATGGTCAATGAAACTTTGGTTCTGTTCAGGGTCAAGCACCTCAAGCAAAGCTGATGCCGGATCACCTTTAAAATCATGTCCTATTTTGTCCACCTCATCCATCATGAGAACAGGATTGGCAGACCCTGCCCGACGAATTTCCTCGATAATACGTCCGGGCATTGCGCCTACATAAGTCCTTCTATGGCCTCTTATTTCAGCTTCATCTTTCATCCCGCCCATTGAAATCCTTGCGAATTTTCTGCCAAGGGCGTCTGCAATAGATTTACCCATCGAAGTTTTTCCAGTACCCGGCGGACCTGAAAAACATAAGATTGAGCCTTTTGTAGATACATTCGACAGCTTTTTCTCAATTGCCTGTTTGACAACATTCCTGACCTCATCAAGCCTGTAAGGCTTGGCAATATAATGGAATGCATCTTTTTTTATAGCCTCTACAGCGGAATCAACCGATGCATAGGCTGTAATCACGATTACCTGTGTATTGGGATACTTGATCTTTGTCTTTTTAAGAACCTCTATCCCGTTAACCTTCTCCATTTTAAGGTCAGTCAGGACTACATCAAAATCAGAAATCTCCAGCTTTTTAATAGCCTCTACACCACTGCTGGCTGTGACTATAGTGTAGTTTTCTTTTCTTAATACATGCTCCAGATTCTTCCTTGCAGTCTCTTCATCGTCCACAACCAGAATACGGGGTTTTTTGTTCGTAACAAATATCTTTACAGCCAGATGCTCGAGTATTCTCTCCTTAACTTCAGCCAGGCCGTAATGTCTTTCATTTAAAATACTCTCCGCTCTGCTGAGATCCAGATTGTCTTTTGTCTTTACATTCCAGGGAAGGCTGACAAGATAGTCAATGTAATTAAGTCCTATTGTAAATTCAGCTGTAGCAGAGCTCATCTTGGATAACATCTCTAATTCTTTGCTGGCAATCTGTTCAACATAGGGGGGCATCTTGGCTGAGATAATCATCTGCCTTGATTCCTCTATTGTTGCTAAATGGAGTTTTTCACCTGATTTTTTAAAGATATTCATTCTCAACTCTTGTTTTGCAATTTTCAGTTACATTTTATTTAGAAAAAGATTATTTATTTCTTATCATTTAAAGATAAAACTTTCATTAATACTGATAAAATAGAAATAACAATTTCTATTTTATCAGTATATGCCCTCTTCGGACGGCATGTGACATTACCTCTTTATGCCAGGTGCCCTTAATTCCTTGCGGGGCTGAAGTGTCGGTGATATACGATCTACTTTTTGTTTTCTCTTTTCCTCATTTAGAATTTCTCTTGCAGTATCGTACTCTCCTGCTTCTGCGAAGGTAGCTGCCGTGAAGATCCTTTCCAGCTTTTTTAGTAGGCTTGTCATTTTGATACCTCCTTTCTTTACTAAAGGTATTATCATTTTTCATGCCA
>MHEF01000077.1:0-3632 GCA_001805125.1 Nitrospirae bacterium RBG_13_39_12 | reverse complement strand
AGAGAATCCTTCCGACTGTTCGGGATCGCAAGAAAGATTCTGGACTGATCCTTGACAAGCAAGGACAAGAGCCAGAATGACAGAAATAAGGAACTGTGGCAGAAACCGCAGGGCGTAAAATTTATTAAGTGTTGCAACATAATTATGTGATATTGCTTTTTGCAATAAGAGTGTGCAAAAATAAAAAATGCTTAAATACAGATCGAGCATCAGACATAAAATCATTTTAGGTTACTACATCGGTGTTATTATATTTGTCGGGCTATCCATATTCACATTTATCTCCCTTAGGTTTATAGAAAAAAAGATAATGTTCTGGGAAGTAATTTCTGAACTCTTCGATTCAACACTTGAAATCAGGAGATTCGAGAAGAACTATTTTCTTTACGAACAGGATTCCGACTTTAAAGAAAACATCCAATATGTAAAGAGGGCGCAGGATATACTCGAAAGCAATATCGAAAGATACAAAATGCTTTCAATTTATCAACAGCTTGAAATAATGAAAACTGACCTTGATAAATACAGTGGACTGATGGAGAAGTTTGCAAAACTTAAAGGGAAAAATACTGCCGAGAAACAGATATTAGAGACAACAATAAGAAAAGAGGGCAAAAAGATAATTACCATAGCTGAAAATATCTCAAAATTTGAAAGAGAAAAACTTCAGTTATTCCTGAATAAAACAAGGATGAATCTTATTTATGCAATCATTTTTCTATCCCTGGGAGGCATCGCTGTTGGCCAAATTTTATCGAGAATGGTAGTAAAGCCCCTCAAGTCCCTGGAGGAAAGAATGAAACTGATAGCAGAGGGGAGACTTGAAACAGTTGCAATTGAATCAAAAGACAGAGAGATTGTATCTTTAACAAATGCTTTTAATAAAATGCTCAAAGAACTGGATTTAAGACAAAGACACCTTGTTCAGTCAGAAAAACTTGCATCACTTGGAACACTTTTATCAGGTGTCGCCCATGAATTGAATAATCCATTATCAAATATATCGACATCGTGCCAGATACTTATAGAAGACTTCGATGCGGTTGATGCGGAACATAAAAAAGAATTACTTTCACAGATTGACGAGCAAACAGAAAGGGCACGAAACATTGTCCGTGCCCTTTTAGAATTTTCAAGAGATAGAGAATTTAAAAAACAGGTCATCGAACTTAATAAACTATTTAAAGAAACAATCCTGTTCGTTAAAGGTGAACTCCCTGCAAGGGTTAATATTAATATCGACATATCAGACGATATTGTTATTTTTGCCGACAAACAGCGAATTCAGCAGGTATTTTTGAATCTGATAAAAAACGCTCTGGAATCCGTGGCTGATGAAGGAAATTTATTCATCAGGGCAAATAAACACATCATAAACTGGAAAAACGAAGAAAAAAACACATGCGAGTATCTAAGATTTCGTGGTAAATGTACTGGTGAATGTACTGTTGGAAAGGATTCTATTGATATTGAAATAGAAGATACGGGATCCGGAATCCCTCCGGAGGTTCTATCCAAAATATTTGATCCATTTTTTACCACAAAGGATGTCGGGAAGGGCTCAGGACTCGGGCTCTTTATTGTTCAGGAGATCATAGAAGAACACGGAGGCTGTATAGCAGTTGACAGTGAGGTTGGAAAGGGAACTTGTTTCCTGATAAGACTGCCGATTAAGGAGCAATAATGCAAAAATATGGAAAGATATTAATCGTTGATGACGAAAAGATAGCACTAAAAAACCTTGAGCATGTGATGAAAAAGGAGGGGTACGAAGTAGTTGGCACAGACCGCGGGCCAACAGCCCTTAAACTTATAGAAGAAAAACAATTTGATGTTGTACTTACAGATTTAAAGATGGAAAAAGTTGACGGGATGCAAATACTGAAAAAATGCCAGGAACTTCATCCTGAAACAGAAGTAATAATGATAACAGGCTATGCAACGCTTGGTTCCGCAGTAGATACCATGAGACAGGGTGCATTCCACTATATTGCAAAGCCCTTCAAGTTAGATCTTGTGAGAAAAGTTGTGGGAGAAGCTATTGAAAAAGTAAGACTAAAGAGGGAAAACAGGGAATTAAGGGGTCAGATAGAAAAATATGAAGGTAAGGTGAAAATAATCACCCAGGATGCGAACATGCAGAGACTCCTTGAGACGGCAAGACAGGTAGCACCGACTGATTGTAACATCCTCTTAACTGGTGAAAGCGGGACAGGGAAAGAATTGCTTTCGCGGTACATACATTTAAATAGTATTCGTGCCGATGGTCCTTTTTTCGCAATAAATTGCGGCGCCTTCACAGAGGAGCTTTTATCCAATGAACTCTTCGGACATGAAAGAGGTGCATTCACCGGTGCAATAACAATGAAAAAGGGGCTGATAGAAATGGCATCAAAAGGAACGTTGTTCCTTGATGAAATAACCGAGATGCCTTCTTCCATGCAGGTAAAACTTCTGAGGGTTATCCAGGAAAAGGAGCTTTTACGGGTTGGAGGGACAGAGCCGTTAAAGGTGAATGTCAGATTCATAGCTGCAACCAACAGAGATATCCATGATACAATGAAAAGCGGTAAATTCAGGCAGGATCTTTATTTCAGGTTAAATGTAGTTTCACTTCATATCCCTCCACTATCAGAAAGAAGGGATGACATACCACTCTTAAGTTACTATTTTTTGAAAAAGTATGCAGCTATCATGAAAAAAGACATTACCGAAATATCACAGGACGCAATGAGTATTATAATGAATTATGACATGCCAGGCAATGTGAGGGAGCTTGAAAACATCATTGAAAGGGGTATTGCACTTGCAAACGGAAATATCATTGAGGTTGCTCATCTTCCCGAAGATTTGAGAGAATTAAGCATAAGGACATTCAGGAAAAAAGAAGGGAAAATTCCATCCCTCGAAGAACAGGAACTGGCATATATCCGGTGGGTTCTCAGTGAAGTCGGCGGAAACAAGACCCTTGCAGCACAGACACTTGGGATAGACAGGGTATCACTCTGGAGGAAGTTGAAGAAGTTTGGTTTGGAAGAATGAAGCTTTACCCGGATTATTCATAACCTTGATTAAAGCTTCCACACCAGAACAGCACACCCTGCATGCCCTATTACCCTTTCCGTCACGCTGCCCATTATCAGTTTTGTTATGCCTGTTCTGCCATGGCTTCCAATAACTATAAGACCAGTACCTTTCTGTCCCGCTGTATTAACTATAACCTCATGAGGCACACCTTTCCTGATTAATGTTTCTACCTCTATACCTTCCTTTTCTGCAACCTTCTTTACCATATCAACATTTTCCTTTGCCACTGTGAGGTCTTCATCTCTTTTGGCAACGGAAAGGACTATCAGGATACTCCCACAGCGTTTTGCAATGTCTATGGCTTCATGGGATGCAAACTCGCTATGCATTGAACCGTCTGTAGCGATAAGTATTTTTTCAAAGGTGAGTTTCGCATCTTTAGGTACAACCAGAACCCTGCAGAGCGTGTGGCCAATGACCTTAGCAGTCACACTTCCCATAAGAACCCTTTCAAACCTGCTTATACTCTTTCTGCCCAAAATTATCAGGTCACATTTTTCAGCCTCTGCGAGGTCAACAATTCCCTCATATGGCTCTCCCTCAAC
>MHEF01000076.1:11391-11798 GCA_001805125.1 Nitrospirae bacterium RBG_13_39_12 | reverse complement strand
CAGAACTAAAACCAAACAGCAAAACACTTAACATTACTGCCAAAATCAACTTTCTCACTTTTAAACCTCCTTTTTATTAAGACTGCTATCAAATTTATTTTAGCCAAAGGCTAAAACCGGCAAAACAAAATATGTCAATTTTTTGCTCGTTACCTTTACCTATTATTGTGTATAAGAATATTAATTCTGAGCAATAAAGTCAACAAATAAAAGGATAAAATTAAAACGAACTGATAAGAATTTTGCTGGGAGACTGAACTAAAGTTTAACGGGAAGGATTCAGGGTCAAACCTTCAAAAATCAAATTACAAGGGAATAAGGGAAAGTATAATAATGGCTAATGGTAAGGCAATTACGGATAGAGTTCAATAACGCTTGAAGGGACAATACCGGCAGAGCTATGGCTG
>MHEF01000076.1:8700-11384 GCA_001805125.1 Nitrospirae bacterium RBG_13_39_12 | reverse complement strand
TAGAGGATCACGACTGTGACGGGATACCTGACCTGATGGTGAAATTCAAGAGGGCAGATGTGACAAACATCCTTCCCAATGGAGACAATGTCCCTGTTCATGTCTCAGGCACTGTCGGGACTGTAACATTCGAGGGTGTGGATACTATACGGGTGATCAAGTAAAATTAATCGATAATGACTTGACCGCAAGAATGTTCATCGATAGGAGCCGACCTGATCATCATGCACATTTGTCTTTATAACTCTCAGACAAGGGTTTTCGTTAGACATTGATTTACAGTTGTACTCTTCACGTAGCGAACAACGCCCTTGTGTACGGAGTATATGAAGAAAGTGATAAAACCTCGGCATACCTGAAAAAGTTCATGTGCAGGTGTTATGCTCAATGTGAATTTTTATGGTTAAAGCCCCCAATCAATTACTTCAGTGAATGAACGCAGCAACAACCGGGATTAGGTCAGACCAACAGATAAGGACAGATTTTCCTGAGTTGTATCAATTCCATTGATTCCAAAACATTACATCAGAGCGAACCTATTTAATATGTCATGTATTAATTGTTATAATGATGAATCCGCAAAAATATAATGGGTAAAGTTATAACAATTGTAAACCAGAAAGGCGGGGTGGGGAAGACCACAACAGCCATCAATCTTGCAGCTTCTCTTGCACTTGCTGAAGAGGATATCCTTATTATTGACACAGATCCACAGGGAAATTCCACGTCCGGACTTGGCATAGCGAGGGATGACCTCGATAGAAGTCTGTATGATGTATATTCAGGAAAATGTGAAATAAAAGATGCTTTGAAAATGACCGCTATTGACCACCTGAACGTTCTGCCTTCCACTATTGACCTCCTGGGCGTGGAGGTTGAACTTGTAGAAAAAGAAGGACGGGAAAGTTTTCTGAACAAAGCAATAAATTCTATCAGAGACAGATATCGCTATATCTTTATTGACTGTCCTCCTTCTTTAGGTCTGCTTACATTAAATGCGCTTGTTGCTGCTGACTCTGTTATAATCCCTGTGCAGTGTGAATATTATTCGCTTGAAGGTCTCGGGCTTTTAACGAGGACGTTGCGCTTCGTAAGAAGCTCTTTTAACCCTAACCTCGAGATAGAAGGGATAGTCCTTACTATGTTTGACCCAAGAAATAATTTATCGCAGGAAGTCGCATCAGAGGTCAGAAAGCATTTCGGCGATAAAGTTTACAATACTATAATTCCCAGGAATGTTACACTCGGAGAGGCACCAAGTTACGGTAAGCCGGCACTTTTATATGATGTCCGCTCAAAAGGAGCCCAGAGTTATCTTTCTCTGGCAAAGGAGATATTGAATGAGAACGGCGTTAGGCAGAGGGCTTGAAGCCTTAATCCCTGAAAAGGGAGAAGAGGTTGTTTATCTGGATATTGACCGCATATTGCCGGGTGAACAGCAGCCGAGAAAGTCATTCAGGGATGATTCTCTAAAGGAACTAGCAGCATCTATAAAAGAAAAAGGAATACTGCAACCTGTAATTGTTTCACGTGCAGGAGACGGAACCTTCAGACTTGTCACAGGTGAACGCAGGTGGAGGGCTGCGGCAGTTGCAGGACTTAAAAAAATCCCAGCCCTTATAAAAAATGTTGCTTCAAAAGATTCACTCGAAATTGCCCTTATAGAAAACATACAGAGGGAAGACCTGAACCCTATTGAGACTGCTGAGGCGTTTAACAGATTAATCAATGATTTTAAACTGACACAGGAAGAGCTTTCTACTAAAGTTGGCAAGGAAAGGGCAACAATTGCCAATTACCTCAGACTTTTAAAACTGCCTGAGAATATAAAGCCTTTAATTTATAACGGCTCCCTCAGTATGGGACATGCAAAGGCGATACTTACAATAGAGGGGAAAACTAACCAGATAGAGGCAGCAAGAAAGATTGTGAAAAAAGGTCTCAGTGTCAGGGAAGCAGAGAATTTATCCAGGAAAGTTTCCAAACCGCCCAGGGTAAAAATAAAAAAAGACCCTCAGATTGCATCACTGGAAGAAAAATTAATCAGGAGTCTCGGTACAAAGGTCCGAATAATGAACAGAGGCAAGAAGGGGAGAATAGAAATAGAATACTATTCCCTTGATGAACTGGATAGGTTGTTAGAAGTTCTGCTGGGGTAAGAGATTCTTTTGCATCGCCCTTACGCACCTTTACTTTCAAAAACTCAATTTTATTCAATACTTCATAAAAGGTGCATGCTGATCATTCTTATCTTTTCATAGAGTTCACCTGATAATTGACACCCCTTGCTCAATGTGTTACGCGAGAATTACCAAGAGAAACCAAGACTAAATGCATATCTGCAAGCCTGACCCCGTGAGTCTCCCCCTTTGCACATCGCTGTTCCCCTGTGGACCTTTGCATCATCTTCGGCGTCAAATGTGAGACCTGAGCCTTATATGTCCCTCACTCCGGATGACCAGCTCTCTGTCACGTCCACCTGAAACTGTGAGGTTAGGGAGTAACTCACTGCTGTGAGCTGTAAAAATTGCCTTTAAAAGGCAAAAAGAGTATTATTATGTTAATTCTAGAGGTGGGACAATGGGAGCAAAAAGAGAAGTATAAAAAGACTCTGTGGACATTCCATCCTTATCAGAACAAGTTTTAATTAAATGTGCAGCTTTATAAATCTTTTCGAAGACTTG
>MHEF01000076.1:4128-8638 GCA_001805125.1 Nitrospirae bacterium RBG_13_39_12 | reverse complement strand
TAGCAATTGACAAGATTGAAAAAATAAGAAAAATAGTTGAAGATTCTGCTGATATAGTCAAAAAAGCTGAAGATATTGATTACTTACATCTCTCCGATTCATTTGTTTTTGTGTGCAATCCAAAAACTATTATTCTGCTAATAGAATTATTATCCACTGTCCAGATGAGAATAATTAGTGAATGTCAATTTCTTTTACGTGGCGCAATTACAGTTGGTGATGCGATAGTTAGAGAGGATGGTAGATTTATTGTGGGCCCTGCATTTATACAAGCATATCAATTGCAGGAAAATGATGCAATTTATCCAAGAATCATTGCTGACGAGAGTGTTATCAAGGAAATTAAGAAAAGTGGCCAGCAAATTGAGCAATATTTGCAGCAAGATTCGGATAAAGAATATTTTATCGATTACATTAAGGTGTTTATGCAGAAACAGTCGTTGAATAAACAGAAAATAAGAGTTCGATTAAGAAGAGAAGATATCTTTAATTGTTTAACGAAATCTTTCAAGGAAAATTATCAGGAAGAAAACCATAATATCAGTCAAAAATATGGGTGGACAATTCAGTATTATAAGAAAGTAGGAGTGTGGGAAAATGGATAGAATAACAGTAGGAAGAAGTGTATTAGAAACGATTACAGTCGCGCTTTACGAAAATCCGATAATTCTCTTTAGAGAATACGTTCAAAATTCACTTGATGCTTATAATAGAGCGACGGATGACGGTAAAAAGGAAATACATAACTTTCATGTAGCGATTGATATTGATACTGAAAATAGAAAGATTGTAATTAAGGATAATGGATATGGTATTGAAACTGACCAATTGTTTAGTCAGAAAATGTTAAGTATAGGGGGTTCGGATAAAATCCGAGATAGAACAAAATATATTGGCTTCAGAGGTATAGGGCGAATTTCCGGCTTAGCATTTTGTGAGAAATTAACTTTTAAAAATAAGGCACAAAACTCAAATAAAATTAATACATGTATATGGGAAGGGGAGAAATATCGCAATTTATTAGACAATGAGAATGTCAAGGACGACTTGCAATCAATCATAAAGAAAATAGTCACCATTAGTGAAGAAGAAATTACTGAAAGCACAAAAGTAAATGAACATTTTTTTGAGGTTGTCCTTGAAGATTACAGTGATGCAATTGAAGAAATGATAAAAGCTGATAAATTTGAAGAAAAATTAAATAGAATGCTGCCATTAAAATATAAGAAAGACTTTAGCGGAGCAAGAATTATTACAAATAGATATAAAACTTTTATGAAAGAACCAATGGAAAGATTTATGATCACCGTTAAGTATAATGATAAAGATTTATTTAAAAGCTATGATGAGAATTTTATACTAGGCTCAAAAATAATATTTTGGGATATAAGAGGAAAGCAAAAGAAGGATGGTTCCTTAGGGGACAAAATAGGATTACTATGGTTTACTTTTGACAAACATCTGAAATCAAACAAAAATGATGAATATTATGGGATATTGACACGATCAAAGAACGTCTTAATGGGCACAAATGATACATTTGCTCAAGTTGCTTACGACAATAATACTAATGCCTATATAACAACCTTTAGGGAAATGGCACAATCATTGCGGGGTATTTACGGAGAATTATTAATAAATTCCCCATCTTTAAGAGATAATTCCAGGAGAGATTGGTTCCTGCCAGATAAACGTTCAGCTGAATTGAATAATATAATTACGGAATTCATGCAAAGATTGCATAATTATAGATATTGCGCATCAAGATATTTCAGAAACAATCCATCAAAAAAGAAAGAGGATTTAAAGAAAACATTGGATGAGTTAGTTAATATTGAGGATAATAAGATCAATTACGACTATTTTTATAAAAAAGAAAAAGAACCAGATCAAGATCAAGATAAAGAAACAGATGATGTATTGTTTTCTGAACAGGACATTCCACGTGAAAATCAAAACATGAAAAGATACTACGATATATTAATGAAAATTATTGAAAGTTATTTTAACAAAATAAAAAAGCGTGATTTATTTCTGCAACTTAGAGCGCATATGGCAAATCATTTTAAGGAAAAATAAGAAATTGGAAAAGATACTATTGGTAGAACCGGATTATAAGAACAAGTTTCCGCCAATTGGACTAATGAAAATTGCTTCATATCACCGCAGAAAAAAAGATTTCGTTGAATTTTATAAGGGTAAGGCGCCATATACATCAATAATAAATTTCAATAGAGTATATGTAACGTCTTTATTTACATTTTACTATGATATGACAGCTGATACTGTACAGCATTATTTAAATTACATGCACAAAGACAATGTTTACCTTGGGGGGATATCCGCAACTTTGTTGGATGAAAAATATAAGAAAGATTTAGGTATCGATAATATAATTAGGGGACAGCTGACCAGTTCTTCATCACTGGGATATAAAGATTCTGTAAACATAGATGAACTTCCTTTAGATTACGATATTCTAGATGATGTTCAATATAAGTATCCTGCGGGTGATAATATTTTCCTCTACACTACAAGAGGTTGTAAAAGGGGCTGTGAATTTTGTGCTGTTTCGAAACTTGAACCCAAATTTGAAGATACAAATCATATTGTTAGTCAAATAGAAACCGTCAGGAGAAAATATGGGGATAAACGAAATGTTCTGATTATGGATAATAATATCTTATATTCGAAAGAATTAAATAAGGTTGTAGAAGATCTAAATTCTGTTGGATATGTTAATAATGTCCTTAATTACGTTGAACCTAATTTTTTTGAGGTTATGATAGAAAAGATAAAGAGAAGAAAGAAAAATAACAATAGATATGATAAACAAGTAGAAGAATTGATAGAATCCCTGAACAAATTCAAAAGTAGAGTAACTTCTAAGAAATTGATCAAGAGATATGATGAAATATTGGAATATATAAATAATGAAAAAAACAAGATTACGGCATTGAATAAAGTTAAAAAAGATACCATTGAGATCTTGGAAAAGTATAGGTTTAAAAAGAAACTTCAAAGATATGTTGATTTTAATCAAGGACTAGATGCTAGATTGTTGACAAAAGATAAGATGAGGATAATGTCTAATATTGCAATCAAACCATTTAGATTAGCTTACGATAGTATTACTGGCGATAAAATGTATGAGAGGGCTTTTAACAACGCATATTCGCACGGAGTCAAGTACTTCTCTAATTATATGCTTTATAATTATAAGGATTCACCTTATGATTTATGGAAAAGACTGCACAACACAATACTCCTATATGAAAATAAAGCGGATATACAGGCGTTCTCTTTTCCAATGAAGTTCGCTCCAATCGACATGACGGATAGAAACTACATCGGCAAAAAATGGAATAAGAAATATTTATCTGCTATGAATATTATCCTAAATGTCACAAAAGGTGTTGTTGCAAAAGAAAGAGATTTCTTTTATGAAGCGTTTGGGTCAAACGAAAAAGAGTTTATTGAAATCCTAACCATGCCCAATGAATTTATAAAATACAGGATGCTTTTCAATAAAAGTGGACATATCAAGATATGGAAAAGGAAATATAATAATTTAAATGGTTATGAGAAAAATATTTTATTGAAATATTTATGCGGATTAAGAGGTAGGGATAAGATAAAAAATGAACAAATTATTTCAATCATTGAATTATATGCGATAACAAAACACAAAGCTTCAAGCCAAAAATGAGAGTACATTAGCACCATATAGCACCGAACTTCTTGAAGTTTACTGAAATGTAGAGGCTGGATTTGTTTAGACTGTTGAAAGCAGTTTTTAAGTGACGTTACCTTCCCCATTAGGCAGACAGTTTCTGCTCCTAACCCACAGAATGATCCGGACTGCGCTTTGGGGACGTTGTGTCCTGAGTTGACTTCTTCCACAGAAAAGAGTTGAACACTATTAGCCTCTGCTTTCCGTTTGTACTCCTCAGAATGCAGTGAAGGAGTCGATGTGCGGTGTACTGTGAGAAACATCGCGCTGGCCGGATGAATAGTTTGTCACAGCTTTATTATATGAACTGTTGCCTATAATCGGAAATCAAATAGGGCGCTTTCAGGACGCTTTAAAGTGTGGCAGTCTGTGCAGAGCCGAAAAACAAGTAGTATTTGCATGTTATACAGTTAGCCCAATCTGTGCCGAGGGAAACACTTCTGAAACTTCTTGACATTTGTAACCCAGCGGGTTACACTAACATATAAATGATCAAGAGCTTCTCTCATAAGGGACTGGAAGACTTCTTTTATGACGGGATAAAAAAGGGAATCCAGGCGATTCATGCGCAAAAGCTGGCGGATATTCTCGATAGGCTTGATGCAGCAGAGGATATTAGAGATATGAAATTCCCAGGATCGGATCTTCATCAACTTAAAGGAAAGATGAAAGGTCGCTTGGCTGTAAAAGTTTCGGGAAACTGGCGGGTTGTCTTTAGATTTGAAGAAGGCAACGCATATGACGTTGATTACGTCGATTATCATTAAGGAGGTGAAG
>MHEF01000076.1:0-4059 GCA_001805125.1 Nitrospirae bacterium RBG_13_39_12 | reverse complement strand
CATCACATAAATCTGATGATTGGAAGCAAGTTGAGGCTATTGCAGTTTAAATGTGATATATGTTTACATTGCCTTGATTTCGGACTCAAGGGAAGATGCTTATTAATGGTTTCTGATTTGAGAAACGGGAGGATTTAGTGCAGGGTTCATCGGATATTTATGATGTTATTATAATCGGCGGGGGGCCGGCTGGCCTTACCGCAGCTCAGTATGCATCAAGGGCAAAACTCAGAACAGTCATACTCGATAAATCAGCGACTGCAGGTGCACTCGCTTACTCAAGCAGGATTGAAAACTATCCGGGGCTTACAAAGCCTCTTCCGGGTAAGGAATTACTCGATATTATGAAAAGACAGGCATTAGGTTTTGGCGCTGAATATTTTGAGGTGCAGGTTGTAGGTGTTAATCTGTCAGGTGATATAAAAGAAGTAATTACCATGAGTAAGACATACAGCGGGAAAACCGTAATTATAGCTACAGGCTCTATGGGGAGAAAACCGAGCATAAAAGGTGAGAGTGAATTCATTGGAAAAGGAGTTAGCTACTGTGCCATATGTGATGCAGCATTTTTTAAAGGGAAAACAGTCTGTGTAGTTGGAAATTCTGAGGAGGCAGTAAAAGAGGCAGGGGTACTTTCGAAATTTGCGGAAAAAGTATATTTGATTTCCTCTGTTACAGAACTCAAGATCGATGACAATCCTGTCCTTAAAGAACCAAATATAGATGTATTATTAGGTCATAGCGTTACCTCCATAGAGGGCGGAGACGTTGTTGAAAGAATAAGAATGGTTGATGCTGACAAAAAAGAAGTTACCTTAGGTTTATCCGGAGTTTTTGTCTATCTTCATGGAAATAAACCTATAATAGATTTTATCTACGGTGCACTCAAGACCGGCGAAAATGGGTGTATTATTGTGGACGGCATGATGGAAACGTCAGTTCAGGGGGTTTTTGCAGCAGGCGATGTTACATGTACAGAGGTAAGACAGGTTGTTGTTGCAGCATCACAGGGGTGTGTTGCTGCGCTTTCAGCTGAGAGATATTTATACAAAAGAAAAAGATATAGGATGGACTGGGGAAAGTGAAACTATCTCTTTTTATCTGCAATTTTTATTAGCTCTTGTGCATTTGCAGGTGCATAGCCCAAGGCGTCATTATTGAAATAAATAAAAACATCTATTTTTTGTCTCAGAAAAGCCTTAATCTTTTTTGCGACCGACTTTAATTGCTCGGTATCGTATGATGTTGCATAACTTCCATCCTTCCCATGTCTTCTGATATAGATAAAGTCAGCAGTTAACGGGAGTTTATTTAAATATTCAGGATAGTCCGCCGTACATAATGCTGCTTTTTCCTTTTCAAGAAGAGAAAAAACCTTTTTGTTTAGCCATGTCTTATTCCTGAACTCGAATGTGTTTCTCATGCAGTACGGTCTCAATGCTTCAAGAAAATCTTTAAAACGTTCCAAATCCAGAGGAAAGGTCGGAGGGAACTGCCATAAGATAACGCCTAGTTTTTCTTTGAGTAACAAAGTTCTTGAAAAAAACGCCTCGATAGGTTCTGTACAGTCTTTAAGTTTTTTAATATGTGTGATAAATCTGCTTCCCTTGAGAGAAAAGACAAAGCTTTCAGGGGTGGATAAATACCATTTTGTAAATGTTTCCCGTTCAGGAAGCCGATGAAATGTTACATTCAGCTCAATCGTCTGGAAATGTTTACTGTAATATTCAAGCCAGTAGTTTTTTGATAGACCATCTGGATAAAAATTCTTTCTCCAGTGATCATACATAAAACCGCTGCAACCAATCCTTAAATCTGCCACCAGGGTTATATTCTATCATAATCAGGACCTATCGCGCTATATAACCGTTTTTCGGGTACCATCTTGAACCTGTCTCTATATCTGAAATGTGAGTAAGTACTTGACCTCTCACTGTATTTCTGATAATTTTATAAAGCAACCGGAGAAAAATATGGCTATAAATAAAAACCTTCTTGAGATATTAGCGTGTCCAAAATGTAAAGGAGATATCAGGCTTACCAAAAAAGAAGACGGACTAATATGTTATAATTGCAGGCTTTTTTATCCAATAAGAGACGGAATACCTGTAATGCTGATTGATGAAGCAATATCAATGGATAAAACATAAAGATGGAATTTAAAGGATTAGACCCGAGGCTGTCTTTAATTCAGAACGCTGACCTTAACGGCAAGATTGTTCTTGTAAGGTTCGACCATAATGTTGTTAAAGACGGGGAAATTAAGGATCCTTACAGGATAGACCGTTCTTTCGGTACACTATATAACATAGTAGAGAGAGGTGGAAGGCCGATTCTTATGACCCATGTGGGAAGGCCGAGAGACAAAAAAACAGGTGAAATAGAATGCAAGCCGGGTGACTCAATCGAGCCGGTGGTTGATTATCTCGAACATAAACTGCATACCAAGGTGCACATTCCAAAGTTTAATATTGATGAAAAACATGGGATTATCGGGATTGATACATCAATCAACCTCGCTATCCGTAATCTTAGAGAGAGGAAAATAGGCGGGATATACCTTCCTAACACACGCTGGTTCCAGGGAGAAGAAACAGAAGGAGAGATCAGGGATAAATTTGCCCTTCAGCTTGCAGGTCTTGCGGATATCTTTGTAAATGATGCATTCGGTTCGTGGCAGCCGCATGCATCTACATATGACATTACAAAATATCTTCCTTCCTATGCAGGCTTTTTAATGCAGCAGGAGATCATCAACCTGAATTCAGTAATCAACCCGCAGAGGCCGTTTATGGCTGTAGTAGCAGGTGCGAAATATGACACGAAGATAAAACCTCTTTATGCAATTTATGAGAAGGTTGATTACCTGATTTTAGGCGGCGTTATATATAATACGTACCTGTGTGCAAAGTACGGGATAAACATAGAAGGTATTACAGAGAAAGATATCGTTGCAGCAAGAGACCTTGTTAAGAAAGATGAAGCAAATCGCAAGATTATTGAACTTCCATTTGTAGTTGAGTCAGATACCCTGGAAAGCAAGACAGAAGGTAAATATAGAACAATATCGATAAAGGACTTTAGAGAAGGCAATAAATATAAGTATATTCTTGATATAGACCCGGAATCATTTAAAGACCCGATTGTGGCTGACAGCATCTCAAGTGCAAAAACAATATTTGTCAATGCTGTTATGGGATATACGCCTTATTTCACTGCAGGTTCAGAAGCGCTGGACAGCACCATTGACCATAACAGGATTGCTATCAAGATGTACGGTGGTGGTGATACATTGCAAGAGTTTAAAAATCTTTGTCCCGGGCTTTACCTGTCTGTTCTGGACAATACTCAATACTATTTTTTTACGGGCGGTGGAACTGTGCTGACCGCTATAGAACAGAACAGCCCTTATGGCCTTAAACCAGTCCAGGCTCTGATGAAAACAGGGACTTAGAGCCGTTCAAAGACCATTCCCGGTTACATATTGATGTTATTTTTATAAAAGTGTGAGTTTCTAATGAGGGTCTGTTTATAAGCTCCGGAAGTCAGTGTTTTTCTGTCATTCCGGCTTGTCCGGAATCTTTCTTAGCAGCAACGCCTCAATGCAAAGCAGGTATCCTTGCTTATAATGGCACAGACTGTATACCTCTCGGTAATAAGCTATGGGCTATACCCTTAGTCCAGTTGTTGATGTAAATTATAGCGGTATTTTTTGAAGTACACTATCTTCTTTAATTGCCTCCGCTCCAGTTCCCATACATATTGACAAATGTCACGTGACAGTTTACACTTTAATCGTGATTAAGACGTTTGCCGATCGGCACACGAAGGAACTGTACGATACAGGCAAATCGAATCGTTTTCCTCCTGAGATACGGAAGAGGGCTGTGAGGAAATTGGAATACCTTGATTTGGCGACCTGCTTGAATGACCTGAGGGTTCCTCCCAGTAACCGGCTCCACGATCTGGAGAGAGATCGAAAAGGACAGTATTCCATTTCCATAAACGATCAGTGGCGTATTTGTTTTCGGTTCATTGATGCCGATACATATGATGTAG
>MHEF01000075.1:15670-16541 GCA_001805125.1 Nitrospirae bacterium RBG_13_39_12 | reverse complement strand
CGTGCAGTTCTTCTTCCACCTTCTCAGACAGGAATATCTTCAAGAGTGACTGATAGGGCACATCTCTTTTGTTGGCAAGAACCTTGAGATGTTCGATTAGAGATTCGGGCAGCCGAATCGAAATCGTCTTGGTAGATGGCTTTAACTTCGGGAAAACGACACGTTTCGCCTTTGAGTAGTCAACATATTCACTCGAATCATGAGTTGCCCAGAACTCAGCTTCCTCTCCTTCGCTTTTAAACTTGGGTATCTTCTTGAGTTTCCTCATATATTTTTCTCTCCTTTCGGTTCATGTCACGTGCCGAAATTATTCTTACCTTATTGCTCCTCAAAGTAAAAACAATAAAAAGCAATCTGCCGGCGTCTGTTTTCCCTAAGACAAAATATCTGTCCTCACTTGTCGAGTGAGGTTCATCCTTTCTGACAATAATCGGTCTGTTGAAAAATATCTCTTCGCACTCGATATGGGAAACGCGATGTCTCGCCCAGTTTTTCTTAATATTTCCTTCATCCCACTCGAAGTCTTCAGCGAAAGATAATACATCAGCCCAATCTTTCATATATGTATATATTCAATATATACAAAAACCCGTACTTTGTCAATTTTTAACAGGACTTTAACATCCATTTGGGATATAACTCGCATAACCTATTGAAGCTGAAAGGTTGCGGCTTTCAGAAATGACCCTGCATTAACCCAAATAATGCAATTGAAAAGTGTCCCGATATCTATCGGGGTTGTGAATCCCGATATGCATCGGGATTGATACCTTTTCGCCTCGGCGAATCCGCCTGAGTGCGGAAGTGTACCTTTAACTAATGGTATAACGATTATTTTTATCCATAAAACAAATAAAATAATCTCGATAAT
>MHEF01000075.1:7138-15621 GCA_001805125.1 Nitrospirae bacterium RBG_13_39_12 | reverse complement strand
GGATCCCCGGGTCAAGCCCGAGGATGACATTCTTAAGTGATTGTTTTTGTTCGTCATTCCCGCGGTTCTTAAGCGGGAATCCAGTAAGTCTTATGACTCTTTCATTTTTTTTACGAATGAACCATATTTATTAATCTTCTCAATTTTTTAACAACATCTGCGGGTTTCTTCCGTATCAGATGAAAAGGGGGCAAAATGGTAAAGGATATACATTGGCTCGGGCATGATACTTTTAAGATTGCTGGAGAAAAGGTTATATATACAGACCCATTTAAGATTAAAAAGAAGGATACAGCGGATATTATCTTAATTACACATGAACATCATGACCACTGTTCGCCTGAAGATGTAAAAACTATTCAGGGACCTAAAACCGTAATTGTTACAACTTCGGACTGTGCAAAAAAGCTGTCCGGGAATATCATGGTTGTAAAGCCGGGTGACAAGATTAATGTTGAGGGTATTGAAATTGAAGTCGTTCCTTCTTATAACACTAACAAGCAATTCCATACAAAAGACAAGGGGTGGGTCGGGTATATCTTCGTTGTTAAAGGACAGCGTATTTATCTGGCAGGGGATACTGATTACATCCCTGAGATGAAGGATTTTAAAGTAGATATTGCCCTTCTCCCGGTTTCAGGCACATATGTAATGACAGCAGAGGAGGCAATAAAAGCAGCCATTACTATAAAACCAAAAATTGCAATACCAATGCACTATGCCTCAATTGTGGGGACAAATGATGATGCAAAGAGGTTTGCCGCTGGTTTAAAAGGGAAGATCGAGGTAGTAATACTTAAAGAAGAATAGGAGAGGCTTTTTATTGCAAAAAAAACAAAAACCCCGTGACCTGTCGGTAGAAGAAATAAAAGCAAAAATAACAGGAGATATAGGCAGGGAGATTTTCTTTTATAATAAAGTAGGTTCTACAAATACGGTTGCGCTGGAGTTTGCTGAAAAAGGCTCATCAGAAGGGGTAGTCGTTCTTGCTGACTGTCAGGAAAAGGGCAAAGGCAGACTTAAAAGACGATGGATGTCACCTCCTGGTGTTAATATATATATGAGCATCATACTGAAGCCTAAGATAGAGCCTGAGTATGTGACACTTATAACAATAATGGCGGCTGTAGCGTGTGTGACAGCACTAAGGACTGTAACTGGAATAAATGTTACAATAAAATGGCCGAATGACCTGACAGTTTCTGACAAAAAAATAGGAGGCATTCTTACAGAGGTAAAAACAGACCACGATAGGGTAATATTTGCTGTTATAGGTATAGGTATAAATGTAAATGTAGATATAGATACATTTCCAGACGATATTAAAAAGACAGCAACATCTGCAAAGAATGAAACCGGCAAACCATATTCAAGGACAGATATAATCGCAGAAATACTGAATGAGACAGACCGCTGGTACAAAATCCTTAATAATTCCGGTCAAGAAATGCTGCTTTCCAAATGGCAGGAACTGGCATCAACTATCGGCAGAAGTGTCAAAATCATTATCGGTAATGAAACCTTGACAGGTTTAGCTGAGTCTATAGATGATAAGGGGATGTTGATTTTAAGGCTCCCGTCCGGAGTTTCAAAGAGGATAAACGCAGGGGACCTGACAATGTTAAGATAGATGTTAATCGCCATAGATATTGGTAACTCATTAATAAATATAGGTTTTTTCTTAGATTCAGGGCTAATTGTTCAAAAAATTGACACTTTGCCCTCGCTGTCTGCCGACGGGTATTTGGCACTCCTTAATAGGTTTATAAAAGAAAAAAATATATACAAAATACCGGAAGGAATTATAATATCTTCTGTTGTTCCAGACTATACCGGGATATTGAAAAAGACCCTTGCAGGACTGGTATCAATAGAGCCATTAATAGTAAGTTGCAAGATCAATACAGGTCTTAGATTCAACATACCACATCCGGAGAAACTTGGCTCAGACAGAATTGCTAATGCTGTAGCAGCATATGAACTTTATAACTGTCCTGTGGCAGCTGTAGATTTTGGTACAGCTACAACAATAAGTGTAGTTGGAAAAAATGCAACTTATATTGGAGGCACAATAACACCAGGGATAAGGTTGATGAATGAGTCACTCGCAGAAGGGACTTCAACCTTATCCGAAATTATACTAAAATTGCCGGAATCGGCTTTAGGCACAGATACAACCGGATGCATACAGTCAGGTTTATTTTATGGTTCTGCAGGTGCTGTGGAAAGGCTTCTGCACGAGATAGAAAAAGAGGCAGGTTTGAAGTTAAAAGTTGTTTTAACAGGGGGATTTGGAAGTATGATCTCTAAATTTTTTAGAAGAGAGCATGACCTGAGGCCGAACCTTACAATTGAGGGGTTAAAAATAATCTACATGAAGAACAAAAATGCATGAATTGCGGAAAGATATCTTGCTGGGCAGGTGGGTTGCAGTACTTTCAGAAACCAAAGCACCATCAGAATATGACCTGTCTTCAAACAAAAGGAAGACCGAAAGCAACTGCGTTTTCTGTTCCGGACGGGAAAATGAAACCCCGTCAGAAATAGCATCAATCAGAAAACCAGGTACCCTTCCTAATACCCCGGGATGGTGGGTAAGGGCTTTCCCAAGCTCTAATCCAGTATTTCAGGTAGAAGGAGATCTGGGAAGAAGAGGTTTGGGAATTTATGACAAGATGAACAGTGTCGGTGCAAATGAAATACTTATCGAATCCCCTGAGCATAATACCCGGCCTGAGGACATGGGTCTTGAGCAGATGGTAAGGGTTATAAATCTTTACAGGGATCGACTTGTTGATCTTGAGAAGGACTCAAGATTAAGATATGTCCTAATATATAAAAATTCCGGGAAGGATGCCGGAGAGACCTCTTCCCATCCCGTATCATATATAATGGCAACCCCTGTAATACCTAAAAAGGTCAAGGACGAACTTGATAGTGCGAAAGAGTATTACAACTATAAAGAACGCTGCATATTCTGTGATATTGTCAGTGAAGAACTCAGAGTGGGCGAAAGGATAATACTTGAGACAAAACATTTTATTGCCTTCTGTCCTTATGCTGCCAAGTTCCCGTTCGAGTCCTGGATAATTCCAAAGAAGCACAATTGTGCTTTTCAGGAAATAACCCGGGAAGAGATTGAAGATATGGGACTAATACTCATGTCCATGTTGAAAAAGCTGAGACAAATTTTTATTGAACCGCCATTCAATTATTTCCTTCATACATCCCCCAATATGGTCCCTAGAAAAAACCACTGGCATACGCTTGGGGAGGACTTTCACTGGCATCTGGAAATAATACCCCGGCTCAGGAGGATGAGCGGGTTTGAGTGGGGGTCAGGTTTTTATATTCTGGAAACATCTCCAGAAAATGCTGCAAAATATTTAAGGGAGGCTTAAAAATGGAAATTAAGAGTATACTTTTTCCAACCGATTTTTCTGAAGGATCATCAAATGCCTTGAACTACGCAGTTGATTTGTCTAAACGTTATGGAGCAAAGCTGCACATTGTTCATGTTGTCCATACTATATACAATGTTACAGGTTGGTATGTTCCGCATACATCACTGGACGAAGTATATAAGGATTTGGAAAAAAGTGCCCAGAAAGAACTTGAGAGTTATGCTTCGGAAGAACTGCGTGGCTTTAAGGATATAGAGCGCAAGGTTCTCACAGGTATTCCACATGAAGTGATAGTACAATTCGTCAAAGATAACAAAATAGATCTCATAGTAATGGGGTCTCATAGCAGAAAGGGCATAGACAGGGTACTTTTTGGAAGTACTGCATCGCAGGTTGTAAGATTTGCACCATGTCCGGTTCTTACTGTAAGGATTTCAATTTACAAGGGGTAAAATAACCATGCGCGTATATTTATCGGAGAATGCTTTTTTCGATATCCTCCTGAGTTCTGCAGAGGTTTATAAAAAAGAATGTCTGGGTTTTCTACTCGGTTACAAACTTGAAGACCGTTTTATAATCGAGCATGCGTTCAGTGTTCAGGCAGCCAACAGAAAACACAAGGGTGTTATCTATACTGATAAGAACCATAAGAAGATAGAACCAATATTAGCCAGGTTCGACAAGTTACAGAAAATTGGCGATTTCCACTCTCATACTCAGTTTGGTCCAACAAAAGGACTTCCGATCCCGAGTCCGGAAGACAAAAAAGGAATGGTTCCTGACAATGTATACCTTATAGTTGCTATCAATAATAATGAAAAGACCATGCCGTGGGGAGAAAATAGGGACGGTACAATATCAGGTTCTGTCAGTGATTTCTTCTTCAAAATATCTGCCCATTTTCTTAACGGTTCAACCTCGGTAAAACGGGCACAGATACACTGTCCATTCCCGCCGGGGTTTTGATTTTAAAAGATAAATAGGGGAATGGGAAAACAGTGAAGGGGTGTTTTTTCGTGTCAATTAAGTCTCTGTTCCATTGTTTTGTTTAATTTCATTTTTTTAGGTTCTTTTCTGTAATAAATGAGGTTGCATGCTAAAGTTCTTATTGTAGGTAGTGGGCCTTCAGGTTCCACCGCTGCAAGGATTCTCGCAGGGAACAAGATTGATGTAATCCTGCTTGAAAAGAATCTTTCTTTTGTAAAGCCTTGTGGCGGGGGAGTTTCTCCAAGTGCGTTCGATGAATTCAACATTCCCAAAACACTTATAAAAAAAGAAGTGCATTGTATCAGGCTTGTCTCGCCAAAGGGCGAGAAGATTGATGTTGAGTTAAGAGGCGGAAATCTTGCAATCGTTAAACGGGGAGAGTTTGATAAAGTCCTTAGAAATGCAGCAGAAAAAGAAGGGGTAAAAGTCATAGAAGGGGAATGTATTCGGGTTATAGAAGATACAAAATACAAAGTTGAGGCTTCCGTCGGGGGTGTTGAAACACAGATAATCTCTGAATATATTATTGCTTCTGATGGCGTGAACTCCAGAGTCAGGACAGCTCTCGGGATTAAACCATCTCAATCAATTTTTACAGTCTCAGAGTTGATACAGGGAGTTGAGCCTGAGTTCTGCGAGTTCTGGTTCGGCTCATCGCATGCACCTGGCTTTTATTCATGGATTTTTCCTGCAGCAGAGGGTGTTTCAGCAGGCACAGGTTGTGTCTTGCAAGGGAAAATAAATTCCCTTTTTAAAACATTCAAAGAAAGAAGGGGAATAATGTCAGGAAAACAGAGGAGGGTATATAGAATTCCCTTATGGAAAGGTGACTTATTTAATAAAGGCAAGGTTATATTTGCCGGGGATTCAGCAGGTCAGGTGCTGCCTCTGACTTATGAAGGTATTTATTATGCAATGAAGGCAGGAGAGCTTGCTGCAAGGGCTGTAATTGAAGGGAAAGCGGGTAATTATAAGAAGATGTGGAAGGACAGGTTTCAGAGGAGATTTTCACTGATGGATAAACTCAGGAGATATTTTTTTAAAGATGATGCATCTGCTGAGAAATTCGTTGCTTTACATAAAAGGTCAGAGGTTCAGGAGGCATCTATAAGGCTTTGGCTCAGGAAAGACAGGAACAGCTTGGGCATTAAAGAGTATATAAAGCTTTTCGGGAAATTCTTGAGTTGAGTTTAAATAGATTTCTTTCCTATTCTTTTGCTTTACATACCCTGTTCATTATTGCCGTCTTGCTCTTTATCCCTGTTGTAAAAGAAAAAAAACCAGGCGGGGAGTTCTTTACAAGGCTTGTGTCTCCTGATGAACTTTTTTCTCAAAAACGCTCTACTCCTGCTTTTTCCGAAGGGAAGTCATCACCTCATACCCAACAAAAACCTGTTACGCCTGCACCAAGCTACAAAAGGTCATCTGAGAAAGGCGGAACTACTCCCCTTTCACATCTGCCATCTACCGGGAAAGAGGCTCTTCAGCCAGAGACTCCATCCTCACCCGTTTCTCCAAGCCAGGGTACAGAAGGAGAACCAATAAATAAAAGGGCTTTTGAGGGTTCTGACAAGTTAAGCCCCCCTATAAGAGAAAGACTATTTGATAAAGGGGTCATTGGTGATATTGCAAAAAGGGACATCGAAAAAAAAGATAGTGAAAAGAAAGATACGAAACTTACATTCGACACAAAGGATTACAGATTCATGATCTATAACAAAAAGTTGAAAGAGCGAATAGAAAGTATCTGGTTTTATCCTCCTGATGCTGCAGCAAAAGGAATCTATGGGGATCTGATTATAAAATTCATCATAAAGAAAAACGGCAAATTGGGTACTGTTGAACTTGTAAGGACTTCAGGTCACAAAAATCTTGATGATGCTGCAATAAAAGCGCTGAGAGACGGAGAGCCGTACTGGCCTCTACCAGATGAATGGGGGATGGAAGCTTATACAATAGAGGGACATTTTATATATAGTATTTACGGGTACTATATTAGATAAGGTATCATTGATGTCCAAAATATTCTGGAGAAGGGATATAACTCAATTGATTAACCCGAAAATGCAATTCACGGTAGGCATATGTGAAGCAAAAGCTCTTGAGTTCTCCTCAGCGTCGCCTCGGCGACCCGACCAAGGCGGGAATCCGCCGAGGCGGACAGCACCTTTGTGAGCGGTTTAATGACTCATATAACATGCACGTTTTCATTCATATCGTTTAAATAACCATGTATGCGCAAATTCTGCATTCAAGAGATTTTAATGCATATGTGCCTACCAGCTTTAAATCTAACTGCATTTTTCGGGTTAAGGTTTATAGGATTAAGGACTCTATATATGCTTATACATAGACTTTATCTTAAAGTTGGCGATGTGGTCAGGCACATAAATTATAGTTCATGGGGCGATGGAGAAGTTATTGAAGAAAAACATTCAACCCTGCCAGGCGGATTATGCCTTGTAAGGGTATTGTTCGAAGACGGGATAGACAGGACATTTATAAATGACTTTAATAATGAAAGTTGTTGTTATTATGCTGGTCTAAGGCTGATATAATTTAAGAATAAGATTAACTATTCAATGTAACACGCTATTATAAAATAATTTTCTTGACAAAATAGCCTTCCTGATGTTTTAATCTTTCCATGGGTCCATTTACAGGCCTTATTAAGGAGGAACAATCTTCCATTCTGGTTGTGAACAATTTTAAGTCCAACCTTAAGGCAATGGAAGATGTTTTTTTTAAAGAAGGGCTCAGGGTTTATACTGCCTCCGGGTCGGGTGATGCTATTGAGACATTCAAACAACACCTTCCTGATCTTGCAATACTCGATGTTACTGTTCCAGGTGCAGACGGTTTCGAATTATGCTTAAAACTCAAGGACATATCAGGAAAACGTTTCTTCCCTGTAATACTTCTATCAGCTCTGGCAGATCAAAAAAGCAGAATTAAAGGCCTTGAATCAGGGGCAGATGATTTCATCAGTAAACCATTTGACAACTCTGAACTCATACTTAAAATAAAATCATTATTGAAAGTTAAGGCTCTTCAGGAGGAGCTTGACGACTCTGAAAGCATTATACTAACTCTGATTGTTACAATGGAGGCAAGAGACCCTTATACAAAAGGGCATTCAACAAGAGTTAGTAAACTCTCAGCAGATTTCGTGTCATTTCTCGGTATCAATCAAAAGAATCAGGAAGAGATGAAAAAAGCCGGGATACTTCATGATATAGGTAAAATATGCCTTAGTGCTTCATTACTATGCAAACCCGGAGCCCTGACAGAAGAAGAGGCAGATGTAATAAAAAGACATGTGGTACTTGGCGAGGAAATATGCCAACCACTCTTTTCCATGAGGAAAATACTTCCTGCCATACGGCATCATCATGAACGCTGGGACGGGAAAGGCTATCCTGACAGGCTCGGTGAAAAGGACATCCCGCTTATGGCAAGGGTTCTCTCTATTGTGGATTCCTTTGATGCTATGGTATCAGTTCGTCCATATCGCGATCATAAATCAGCTCATGGCACACTTGAAACCATGAACTCAGAACGGGATAAAGGACAATGGGACCCGGAACTTCTTGGATACTTTCTTGAGATGATGGGTTCACCGGCAGATAATACTTATAGCCTATATGGTTAAGCTGGCAATTGCAGGCGGAAATATAGGCGGCAGTGCTCTTATCTCTCTGCTGCGGGAAGACCCTAACACAAAGATTGTAGGAATCTACGAAAAGAAAAAAGATGCACCAGGAGCAATCCTAGCAAAAAAATGGGATATCCCTGTTTTTAAGGATATAAATTCACTCATTACTACCAACCCTGAAATGATTGTAAATTTAACAGGGGACCTTAATCTTAGCGGTGAAATACGATTATCCTGTGCAAACACAATAGAGGTTATAGAAGGAACAGGTGCAAGGCTTCTCTGGGGAATTATCGAGAAACAGAAAAGGACAAGTATAGAAGCCCTTAAGATACTCGAGAACCAACAAATTATTTTTAGCTTGCTATCCAAACTCGATTCAGGAGAACCGATCGATACTGTAATGAAACTTATCCTTGAAAAAGCACTTGAAATAA
>MHEF01000075.1:2427-7132 GCA_001805125.1 Nitrospirae bacterium RBG_13_39_12 | reverse complement strand
CCCCTTCAGGCAGTATAGTTATTTTTGAAAACGGGGAAATGAAACTTGCTGCATCAAAAGGCATAAGCAAAAGGTTCATTGACAAAAAACCGTGGGATATCATACCTGATGGGCTTACCGATGCAGTTATCACAAACAAAGAAATTATTTCAATTAATGATACTCTAAAATCGAATTTTACAAAAAATAACCCCTCATTAATTCGTGAGAATATAAGAGCTTTACTAGCCGTTCCTGTGGTCAGAAAAAGCAAGGTCTGCGGAATTCTCTATATAGACGACTTCAAACCAAGACAGTTCTCTGACAGGCAGAAAACCTTCTTATATTTCTTGGCAGAGTTCATAGGTATTGCTTCGGACAGAGATGTACTGGTCAGAAACATTGAGAAACAAAATCTTATACTCTCAACACTTCTGAAGTCCTCCAATGACATGGTTTTTTTAACCGATTCTTACGGTTTGATACGTTTTGTTAATGAAAGTGTAATCAAGGCATTACATTGCACAAGGGAGGACTTAACAGACAAGCCTATAAAGTCTCTGATTAAGGGCAACTCATGGGATATGATTCAAAAGGAACTCAGCAAAAAATCAATATTGAACGAATATGAAATTACCGTCACCGGATTTGGTGGTACAGAAATTGATGTTTTGCTAAACGCTATTGTAATGAGAGCTCCAGATAAAAACCTTTCCAGCTTGATATTCATAATGAAAGATCGGGTTAAAGAGAAAAAATTCGAAAAGTCACGAGCAGACAAAACTGGTGTAAAGCTAAATGATAACCTATACCCTACCCCTCTCGACAAAGAATATTAAGTACACTTATACTAATTAAAAGATACATTTGTTTGGGATTAGACAATCCCCTGTGGAAAAATATAAGACAGTATACTTAAATAAAAAGGAGCGGGTCGATATTTATTCCAGAGAGAAAAATGGGACTTAAGATACCACTCAGTAACAAGCTTTTCCACGATACTTTGGAAAGCCCTATCGGCATATTATATTTTATATTTGATGGTGATACCCTTCAAGGCCTCGCCTTTAAAAAACCGTTTGAAGTGCCCCGAAAAGGCAGGGCAACCATTTTAATAAAGAATGAACTCAATGAATACTTCAAAAACGGCATAGAAGAATTCACACAGAAAATTAAATTAACTAAAGGTACAGAATTTGACAGAAAAGTATGGCTCACACTAAAGGAAATTCCGTATGGAGAGACAAGGACTTACAAATGGCTTGCTGAAAAGATTGGCAAGCCAAATGCCAGCAGGGCAGTAGGCCAGTCACTCAGCCGGAACCCTATCCCCATCATCCTTCCATGCCACAGGATTATTGAATCCGACGGCTCAATTGGCGGCTACTCATCAGGTCCTGATATCAAAAGAAGGCTGCTTGAGACTGAATACTATATAAAATTAGCAAAGACAAGATAGTTACAGAAAGACTTTGAATATTTCTTTAATTCTGCTAATATTATTTATATGGAACTTCTGGTTGGGAAAATAACGCATTTTTTTAAGAAAATAGGCGTGGCAGTTGCGGAACTCTCAGACACTCTCCAGACAGGAGACACTATACACATAAGCGGGCAAACAACTGACCTTACGCAGAAAGTTGAATCTATGGAAATAGAGCACCAGAACGTTGAAAAGGCAGAAAAAGGGCAGAGCATAGGGTTGAAGGTCAAAGGGGAAGTCCGGGAAAAAGACGCCGTATATAAAGTTACCGATTAAGCATTAAGATTAAAACCACACAGCCTATTATCACAATAATTGATTCCTCTTTATGAGAGTGTAATGACAGGATTATGAGCAATGGATGAGATAATTGTTTTTATAACCGCTTCAAGTGAAGACGAAGCTGCAAAAATTGCACGATCACTTGTAGAGTCTAAGCTCGCTGCTTGTGTAAATATAATTAAAAACCTTCGCTCTATTTATAGCTGGGAGGGAAAAGTTGTGGACGAACCAGAGGTTCTGATGATTGCAAAAACTCAAAAATCCCTGTTTGAAAACTTAATGAAAAAAGTAAGAGAGCTCCATTCCTATACCGTGCCGGAAATTATTGCAATGCCAATAATTGCAGGTTCAGAAGACTATCTGAAGTGGCTTAGAGAAGTCACGGGTTAATCTAACCCAAATTATTCATAAACTATTTTTATTAAGACAAGACATAGTATTTTCACTCATTCTCGGTCTTCGACCTCCGAGGTATCCCGATATACATCGGGATAAATCCGTTCAAATACTATGTCTTGTCAATATCTGAGAAAATTCATAGATAATCCAGGTTTAATTCCTTAATATCTCGATCATTTCTCTTCCCCGATTCTTTGCCCATTCTTGACTGTGTGTATATAATAATATAAAATACACATGGAGGTGATAAAAATATGGGTACTGCTTTAAAAGTAAGAAAACAATTTATACTCGAACCACAAAAGGTTAAATCTGTAAGAGAGATCACAAAAGCAAAAACAGATACCGAGGCGATAAATAAGGCTATGGATATCGTGATAGCAAATAGCAAGACAAAAGAAACACTCATATCAATTAAGGGAAAAGGGAACATAAAAGATATCTATGGCAGAACCTCTCGTTAAGGTTATTCTCGATACCTCAATATACATTCCTTTTATTAATGAGGGGATTGCTCACCCTGTACTCGAACTTGAATATGGAACACCGCTGCTTTATATGAGCGCAGTAGTTATTGAAGAGCTTTATGCAGGTGCCCTTGATAATTCTTCTGTAAAGCTTCTCGATAGACTATATAAAACATTTGATAACCTTGATAGATTAGTAGTTCCAGAAGCATCTGACTGGCAAAAGACGGGAAAGATTATTGCAAAACTCAGCCAGAAATACGGATTTGAAGAAAAGTTTTTAGCGAAAAAAACAAATGATGTTTTAATCGCTCTTTCAGCAAGACAAATTGGAGCTGTTGTGGTTACAAATAATGTGAAGGATTTTTTAAGGATAAAAGAGTTTGTGGATTTCGAGATTTATGGAGAAATATAAAAGATATGGGTAAAGTTTATAAAGACAAGAAATCAAAGGGCTGCGCATTATGCAAACCGCATAAGCATGGATGGGCACCAAAGAAGAAAGCAAAAATCATCGCTCTTGAAAAGGAGATGGACGGAGAGATAAGCAAAGGAACTAATTCATGACAAAGAAGCCTGACAAAAACAAAGCTCTTATTAAAAGCTCTAAGATTACAGGTTATGAAACAATACTGGCCGAAGTGGCCGAACTCCTTGAATCTGCACGGAGGACATCGGTTCGTGTAACCAACACCATTATGACAGCCACTTATTGGGAGATAAGCCGGAGAATTGTGGAATTTGAACAAAGGGGACATGGCAAAGCAGATTATGGAAAGCAACTTATTGAGAGACTTTCAAACTACTTGACAGCAAGGTTCGGTCGCGGATTTGGGCAAAGCAATCTTTTTCAGATACGTGCTTTTTACCTTACTTATTCAAAGATTGTCCAGACGATGTCTGGATAATTCAATAACTTTGTGTCTAACCAAAAAATCCAGACGGTGTCTGCGCAATCTTTAACAGGCATTGCTCAGCGTTTTACCCTGCCGTGGTCTCTTTACGTAAAGCTTCTGGCAGTACAAAATCGCATTGTTACTTTCCTCGACAATCTACAGGTTGAAACTCGGAAAGAGCTTGATGCACTGATACCGGGCAATCTGGACAAGACGTTTAAAGAGGAGCTGTAAGCTTGAAATATTATAATTAAAGCATTTCCTATAAATCTCTTCCACGATAGCATTATTACCTAAAATTAAATCAAATTTTTCTACAACAATAAATATAAACTATTTTTATATTAAATCATTTAATTTTACAAAAGTATAATATTTTATTATGCTTAAATTGGAGGTAACAATGAATAAAAATAAAGCCATAGCTTATCTTTTGAAAAAGGAAAGAGAGTCACTAAATTATACATTGAAGCATGTTTCTAAGAAAATGGGATTCTCAAACTACCAGACTTTAAGTAGTATTGAATCTGGCGGACGAGAGATAAAGGCATGGGAGTTGTCTAAATTAGCAGAGATTTACGGGAGAAAGATTGATTTCTTTATCTCAGGGCAAACAGGAACTTCTCAGCCTAAAGTGTTATGGCGTGAACCTTCAAAAACAGATCAGACCATAGAAGCAGAACGGCGATTTCTCTTATTTTGTCAAAACTATAAAAGACTTCTAGAACTTACAAATGAGGATAATACAAAATTGCCTATTTTCCTTTTTTCCTCACATGATAAGAAAGAATTCCGCAGCAGGGGATTCAATTATGTCGTTGAATTATCAGAAGAATGCAGACGAATATTGAATCTTGGAGGCAGGCCAGCCTATTCTTTGTCTAATATATTGGAACAGGTTCTTGGTATCTTGGTTCTTTATATGGATTTAGGTTCAGGGGGTTCCGGTGCCTCGACTTCAGGAGATTTTGGAAGAGCAATTCTTATCAATTCCAGTGATGCTCCCTGGAGACGTAATTATGATTTAGCGCACGAACTGTTTCATTTAATAACATGGGATATATTTTCTGATAAAGAAATCTACTTAAAACCAAAGAGTGGGAAAAGCGAAATTGAACAATGGGCAGATGCATTTGCCTCGGCTATTCTTTTGCCCGCAGAAGAAGTACGCAGGGAATTTTCTAAAAGGCTTGAAGGTA
>MHEF01000075.1:0-2415 GCA_001805125.1 Nitrospirae bacterium RBG_13_39_12 | reverse complement strand
ATATAAGTCTTATCGAGATTGCACGAGAGTTTAAGGTCTCTATTGAGGCGCTTCTCTGGAGATTAGTCAATCTCAATCTTTTAAAGAGAAAGGATGTTGAAAAATGTATTGAAGAGGGAGAGATTAAAGACATTGACAAAAAAATGCGTATTACAGATTGGGTGGATGAGAGGCCATATCTTTCATCACGATATATTGCGCTCGCAATTAAGGCGCTTCAGATAGGAAAAATTTCAAAAGCAAAATTTGCTGAATATATAAATAAGCCATTTAGTGAGGTAACATCATTTCTAAAAAAATACGGTTACGACGAAAACGAGGACTATTCAATTGCTTTTACTGCTACTTGACGCTGATGTAATTATTGACTTGCATAAACTCAGCATATGGAAACACATAATAAAAAATCACAATATACATATTCCATCAATAATCTTACATAGAGAGGTATATCACTATGAAGATGAAAAAGGAAGACGATATCCTATTGATCTTGAACAGGAGATTAGGGTAACAATTAATGAGCTTTCATGCTCAGCTGAAGAACTGCTATCCTTTAAAGAGCAATTTGATCGTGTTTTCCAAGAGGAACTTCATGATGGAGAGAAAGAAGCATTAGCATTATTACAGAAACAAGAAGATCTTCTGCTATGCACATGTGACCATGCTGCAATCAAAGCCTTAGCCCTCCTTGATTTAACTGAGCAAGGGATTTCTTTTGAAAATCTTTTAAAAAAGACCGGCATAAACAAAAAATTGGAATATAAACATACAGAAAAACGCTATAAAAAATACTTGGCAGAAGGTAGTATCATGAGGATACAAGAAATAGGTCTAAGAAAAGGAAAACAAAAAAATAAATAACCCAAGTGGGAAAAAATCTGTTCATGAGTCTATTTCGGATTTCAGAGAATTTTGATGAATCTAACAAAAGCTCAAATTTAAAAGCACAATGACCGCAGAATCTTACACCTGGCCTGAAAATACCAATGATGCAAAAGCTATTCAGTTAGCCCTGAAAGACAGGGTCAAAATCATCCCTCTCATAAAAAACCCGGAGTTTATTGCAGGTGTTGATGCAGCATTTCACAATGACAAGGTCATCGGTGTTGCATGTCTTTATAAATACCCCGAGTTAACCTCTGTTGAAGATGCATCTTCAGTTACACAGGTATCATTTCCATATATACCGGGCTTTTTATCTTTCAGGGAAGGCCCTGTAATAGTCGAAGCTATAAATAACTTGAAGCTTAAACCTCATTTAATCCTTTTTGACGGGCAGGGGATTGCACACCCAAAAAGAATGGGCATAGCATCTCATATAGGAGTAATTCTTGATATGCCGACTATAGGATGTGCAAAATCAAGACTGGTCGGAGAATATAAAGAACCGGAATTTAAGAAAGGCAATTGGTCTTCCCTGAGATACAAAGGCAGGACTGTTGGCGTTGTTTTAAGGACAAGGGACAACGTTAGTCCTGTTTTTATCTCACCAGGTCACAGGACTGATTTAAAATCCTCTATAGAGATTATACTCGGGTGTACCGGTAAATATAGAATCCCGGAACCCCTGAGAAGGGCAGATTTTTTATCAAAGAAGATAAAAGCCTCATTAAAAAAAGAGTAGGACTTACTTGAGCGATATCAGAGTTTTTTTGGTAATAGATAAAAGGCAGGCATTGTGTTTGAGCGGTTTATTTTGCCGATAGTAAAACCCCCCTTCATCCCCCCTTGGCAAGGGGGGATATGAGAGGGGTAAGGCAAAATCCTCGGAGTCCTGTCCCGAACGCTTTCGGGATCAGGACGAGAATGAGTGAAGACACAATGCCTGCCTTAATGAAGCTCAGAACTGTCGAAAAATAGCGCAGGGAGCGAAAGTATGGCCTTATTTTAACTGTACTATGTCTTGGTTTGAAAAAAATTCTTTAGCAGGTTAGATGAAAGGCTGCTATTACTCTCTTATCTTTTCCGCTCTGATGAATCTCCGACTGAATCTTATTGAACATCTCAACTGCCTTTGCCGTTATTGCAACTTGAACTTCAATGCCTTGTGACTCAAGATGTGACTTTGTCTCTTTTGGAACCTTCATCAACCCGGGGGAACCGGTTCCAATTATCAGCATGTCGGGTTTTGCTTTGATAACATCTGTCAGGTCAACGACCTGAAGATTATGGCCTTCTTTCCTCCACCATGAAGCATCAACCTTTCCCGGGTATATGATCACATCAGAGATGTAGGTCTTGCCGTCAATGGTAATCCTGCCGAAAGAGTAATTTTCAATCTTCATCTTAATCCCCTGTAATTCCCTGTGCAAACCTTTAATATGTGGCATAATACGAAATTTCGGGGCCTATTTTAGTAGATAATCATGAATAATTTTAAGTTTAAGATCTATTTTTAATCCTCTGTGGAGT
>MHEF01000074.1 GCA_001805125.1 Nitrospirae bacterium RBG_13_39_12 | reverse complement strand
CCCTGACATACTGGTGTCAACAGGTGACCTTGTAGATGGACAGATTGACAACCTTTCTGAATTTGCAGAAAGCTTTAAAGAAATCAATCCAAGATACGGGAAGTTTGCGATAACAGGCAATCACGAATTTTATGCGGGGCTTACTAACGCACTGAATTTTACAGAAAAAGCAGGGTTTACAGTTCTCAGGGGAGAACGACTGACTGTTTCAGGGATTATTAATATAGCAGGGGTTGATGACCCTCAGGTGAAGACTTACGGCAATTTCAGGGATATCCCGGAGAAGGAATTGTTATCAGGACTTCCCGGCGGAAAATTTACTTTATTACTTAAACACAGGCCCCTTGTAGATAAAAATGCTATCGGTCTTTTTGATTTACAAATTTCAGGACATATACATAAAGGGCAGATTTTCCCGTTTAGCCTTATTACAGGGTTGTATTATCCTACCCAGGCAGGTTTTGCGAATCTTCCTAAAGGCTCGTGTTTATATATAAGCAGGGGTTCGGGAACCTGGGGACCTCCAATCCGTTTTTTATCACCGCCGGAAGTTACAGTTATTGAACTTGTTCGCGAAGACAGATAATTTGAGCAAAAATTAATAAAGAATAGCTATAATTAATTTGGCTTTGGAATGTAAGAGTATTCAACATCTTCTCAAATGTTTGACATTTTGTAATAATCTAATACTGACTGTTTAAATTTATAAAAATGGAATCTATTAAAATAAAAGAGTCAATAAGCAATCTTCAGGATTTTTACATCCTTTCTATTCGAGGGTTAACAGGAATATTTAAAAGGCCTTTTTATTCTAAAGATTTAATTGAGCAGATGGACTATGCCGGAGCAGGTTCCTCTGTAATAATTATCCTTGTTTCACTTTTTATAGGTATGGCTCTTTCGCTTCAACTGTCTGCTGAGCTTTCGATACTCGGGCTTAAAATGTATACAGGCAAAGTAGTTGGCATCTCGGTCATCAGGGAGATAGGACCTGTGACTACCGCCCTGGTATTTACAGGAAGGGCTGGTGCCGGAATTGCATCAGAACTGGGTTCAATGATTCTCGGGCATCAGGTGGACACCCTCAGGGTCTTTGGAGTGGATCCCATAAAGAAACTTGTCACACCCAGGATACTCAGTTCCATAATAATGCTTCCCGTCCTGACAATCATAGGTGACGCAGTAGCCCTTTTCGGAGGATATTACATATCGGTATTTGTAAGTCATCAAAGCGGAACGTTTTACTGGAGTTCGATTAAGGATGTATTAATCTTCGAGAATGTTTTTTCAGGGACTGTCAAGCCGTTTATCTTTGGTTATCTGATAGCATCCATAAGTTGTTATATGGGCCTTTCCACAAAAGGAGGGGCAATGGGATTAAGAAAGTCAACGACCCAGGCGGTTGTAACATCAATAATTGTAATTATAATTTCTGATTTCATTCTTACAAGAGTGTTGCTTTATATGCTGGGATTTTCAGTATGATAATATTTGATAATGTATGGTTCAACTATGGTTCGCACCAGATTTTAAAAGATATAAGTTTTTCCGTCAACTCTAATGAAAGAGTTACTGTACTGGGAGGTAGCGGAGAAGGCAAAACTACCATTCTGAGACTTATCCTTGGACTTGTAAAACCTGACTCAGGGAAGATATTTATTAACGGAGAAGACATAACAGATAAAACAGAAGATGAGTTAAGACAGGTAAGAATGAATTTCAGTATAGTTTTTCAGGAAGGAGCTCTTTTTGATTCATTGAACGTTAAGGAAAATGTGGCGTTCTGTTTAAGGGAATATAACAAGACAATGTCAGAAGATGAACTGGACAGCAAAGTCAGGGAATTACTCCGTATTGTTGGGGTAGAAGATGCAATAGAACTTATGATTGAGGAACTGAGTGGCGGTATGCAAAGGAGGGTTGCAATTGCCAGATCACTGGCGGCTTCTGAACCTAAGATGTTTCTTTATGATGAGCCTACATCCGGCCTTGACCCTATAAACGCGGACAATATATGTAAATTGATTCTTGAACTGTCTCAAAAAGAGCGGGGCTTTATAATCGTTACCCATAAGGTATTTGATGCGCTGAAGGTAGCGGACAGATTTATATTTTTAAAAGACGGAGAGGTAGTATTCGATGGAAATAAAGAAAAACTTGTAAAAGCAGATATTCCGGATATAAAGTTGTTTATGGAAGAATTAGATTTCAAAATTTCAATTTAGCTTATAAATGCGTCAGGCAGTAAATAGGAGGTCAAAATGTTTGACATAAAAAAACAGCTTATATGGTCAAAGCTGAAGGTTGGCATTGTTATAACACTTGCCCTCCTGATCATTTTTTTTACTATATTTTTTGCTGGAAATATCGAAGAGATATTTTCCCCTAAGGCAGAGCTGAAAATACAGTTTCAAAATGTTCAGGGATTAAGAAAGGGTGCGCCGGTATGGGTATCCGGGATAGAAGTAGGCTCTGTAAAAAACATAAGCCTTGATACCGGATATGGAACCATAGTTACCCTATCCATTAATAAGGATGCCATGGAATTTCTCAGAAAAGACTCTGAAGCTACGATAATGACAATGGGATTGTTAGGAGACAAATATATTGAATTGAGTAACGGTACCAATGGGGCTGAGCTGTTAAAACTCGGAGCAATTATAAAGGGCAACACTCAAATCAATTTCCAGGATATAATGGAGACCAGCGCTGTTTCAATTCAAAAATTGACTAATTTCATGGTGAGACTCGAAGGTTTAATTGATAATATTAAAAGCGGGAAAGGAACTATTTCAAAATTTATCACAGACCCCTCGATTTACGATAATTTAAAAGAGACCTCTGAATCGCTTTCTGCATTACTGAAAACCATTAAAGAATCACAGGGCACCGTCAAAATGCTTATAGAAGAACCAGCACTCTATAATAAAATGCTGGCTGCAACAACGTCTCTGGAAGAGTTTAGCAAAAAAGTTAATGAGGGCTCAGGAACGGTTAATAAACTTTTAGAAGACCCATCTCTCTACGATAAAATGTTAGCTGCATCGTCATCCATAGAAGAGTTCAGCATTAAACTTAATGGGGCGCATGGCACGCTCAGAAAACTTATCGAAGATCCAAAGCTGTATGAGAACCTTGACAGCGCTTCAAAACAACTGGCTTCGATTCTGGAAAAAATAGATTCAGGCGGGGGTTTAGCAGGTTCCCTGATTAAAGATGAAGAACTATCCGCGGATTTAAAAGAGACTGTGAAAGAACTTAAAGAATTGACTGATGATATTAAAAAGAACCCGAAAAAATATTTCAAATTCAGTATATTCTGAAGCTATCATGACGGGCTTTCTTAGATATCAGAAATCAGGCTGCGCTCTTTAGAAATTTTTAGTGTGATAACAGTTACTAAATTTTACACCCTGCGGTCTCAGACGCAGTTCCTTATTTCTGTCATTCTGGCTCTTGTCCTTGCTTGTCAAGGATCAGTCCAGAATCTTTCTTGCGATCCCGAACAGTCGGAAGGATTCTCTCCTCGGCGAGTCGCTGAGGCGACCCGACAAGCGGGAATGACACTGAAAACAAATATTCAATTTCAGACACCCTGCGGTCTCTACCGCAGGGTCTTCACTTGTCTGGATATGACAGATATATCCATTATTAAATTTCAGCAGGGACTGATATCATACTTGGAGATATAAATTTTCTATTTTATTTAATAAAACTATTCGGATGATAAAAAAGTTTCCTTTCTTACATCTTCTGCTTTTTATAATTACACTCTTTTCTACGCTGGTTGCCGGTGCTTTTATGACAGGCATAGACATTTTGAAAGAACCGGAAAAAATATATAAAGGGCTTCCGTTCGCTGTGACTTTAATGACAATCCTCATGAGTCATGAACTATCACATTATTTTGCATCAAAAAAACACAGGGTGAAGGCTACCCTTCCGTATTTTATCCCTGCGCCTACGTTTATCGGAACATTGGGTGCAGTTATTAAGATGAAGTCTCCTATAATAACGAGGAAAGCCCTTGTCGATATCGGATCATCCGGTCCTATAGTAGGATTTATGGTCTCTGTTATAGCAACAGTCATTGGTCTTAACATGTCTGAAATTGTAAAACTGGCTAATACTGAAGGGGCACTGAGTTTCGGAGATTCAATTCTGTTTTCTTTTCTGTCAAGGTTGATTTTAGGGGTAACTCCAGCCGGTTATGATATACTTTTACATCCCATTGCTTTTGCCGGGTGGATCGGGTTCTTTATTACCTCTATAAATCTTTTACCGGTAGGTCAACTTGACGGCGGGCATATAGTTTATGCTTTATTCGGCGAAAATCTACATAAAAAGACCTCTAATTTGTTTTTTATTTTGCTTTTGTTTTTGGGGACAACAAAATTACTAATGGAGAACGACCTGTTTACTTTTGCTGATAGCATATATGTTTATGCCGATAAATATCTGTGGGAGGGGTGGGCAGTATGGGCTGTTTTATTATTAGTTCTCGGGCTTAAACATCCCCCTGTACTTTACTGGGAGATGCCGTTGGATCCCAGGAGAAGGTTTGCCGGGTGGGTTGCATTTTTGATATTCGCAGTTACTTTCATACCGGTGCCGATTAAAGTTTTATAAGATTTATAATTATTAAACCCTGTGGTCTCTGCCACAGTTCCAATTTTCTGTCATTCCGGCTTGTCCGGAATCTTTCCGGAAGGATTCCCGACGCGCTTTGCTTGCGGGAATGACACAAAAAATAAACATTCAAATAATGGACGCCCTGCGGTCTCTGCCGCAGGGTTCTTCACAAGATTTATAAGACTTTTTTTACTATTTTTTTCACAGTCCGTGTATATGTTATACTATAAAAGTTTAGTATATAATTAAGAATTATTTAAGAAGTATGTACCGTAGCTTTAAAGACCTTCCTGTCAAAGAGAATGGGGGAAGTTTAATGAATATCTTTTCTCAAAAATTACTTCAATTTAATAAAATTCTTAACAAAAGGAGATCCTAAATGAAGGTAGTGCTTAAAGATGATGTCAAAAACTTGGGAAAGATGGGGCAGATTGTAGATGTGGCAGACGGTTATGCAAGGAATTATCTGGTCCCCAGGGGCCTTGCATTAGAAGCTAATACAAAAAACATAAAGTCACTCGAGCATGAAAAAAGGATTATACTTGAGAAGGCAAAAAAGATTAGAAATTCAGCACAGGACATGTCGAACAAAGTATCGGGCATAAATTTAGTAATAAAAGCAAAAGCTGGTGAGGAGGGTAAACTGTTCGGTTCTGTGACAACCATGGACATCGCTGAATTGCTGAAAAATGAAGGTGTTGAAATAGACAAAAAGAAGATTTCCCTTGATGAACCAATAAAAAGACTCGGATCTTACTCTGTAAATGTGAAACTGCATCCGGAAATATTAACACAGGTCACTTTGCAGGTTATTCAGGAATGAAAGATATTGATTTACATCTGGACAGGGTCCCCCCTCAGAACATAGAGGCTGAACAGTCTATTCTGGGAGCTGTCCTTATAGATAACGAAGCATTGCCCAAGGCATTAGAGATTATTGATCCTGAAGATTTCTATAAACAGTCCAACAGAAAAATATTTTATACAATGACTGAACTTTTTGAAAGGAGTGAACCTATAGACCTTGTAACCCTGTCAGAGCATTTAAAAAAGAATGATCAGATGGAGGCTGTCGGAGGGATTTCATATCTGTCTTCTCTGGTTAATATGGTTCCGACAGCGGCTAATGTAAGATATCATTCAAAAATAGTCAGGGAAAAAGCTATTTTGAGGGGTCTTTTAAGGTCTGCAACCGAGATAGCCAGCAGGGTATACGAGGATAATTTTGATGCAGAAGATCTTGTAGACTACGCGGAGAAGTCGATCTTTGAAATATCTGATAAGAGGATTAAGGCTACATTTGTAACCTTGAAAGATGTTATTAAGGACAGTTTCCAGATGATCGAAAATCTCTACGATAAGAAGGAGACAGTTACAGGAGTTCCTTCAGGTTACAAGGACCTTGATGAACTGACAACCGGGTTTCAGAAGGGCGACCTCATAGTTATTGGCGGACGACCTTCCATGGGAAAAACTGCATTTGCTCTTAATATTGCCCAGCACGTTGGGGTTGAATTGAAAGAGCCTGTTGCAATATTCAGTCTTGAGATGGCAAAAGAACAGCTTGCTTTGAGGATGCTGTGTGCTGAAGCCATGGTAAACTCAAACAGTATCAGAAAAGGGTTTATAAAAAAAGAGGACTGGCATAAATTAACCAGTGCAGCGAGCAATCTTACCGGAGCGCCTATTTTTATCGATGATTCTTCAAGTATTACTGTTCTTGAATTGAGAGCAAAGGCAAGACGGTTAAAAATGGAGCATGGTCTCAGCCTGGTGATAGTAGACTACCTGCAATTAATGAGGGGCAAGGGAAGCTTCGAGAGACGTGAACAAGAGATATCAGATATATCCCGTTCGCTTAAGGCACTGGCAAAAGAATTAAGTGTGCCGGTAATTGCAGTCAGCCAGCTTAACAGGAGTGTAGAACAGCGCAGGCCGCCAAAACCAATATTAGCTGACCTCAGGGAATCAGGTGCAATAGAGCAGGATGCAGATGTCATACTTTTTCTCTACAGGGATGAGATTTACAATAAGGATAATCAGGCCGTTAAAGGACTTGCAGAGGTAGATATAGCCAAACAAAGAAACGGTCCTGCTGGTGAAACAATAAAGCTTACATTTATGTCGAAATGTACGAGGTTTATGAACAGAGCTGACAGGGATTACCAGGATTTTGAGGAAGAGGAGGCATTTTGAAAAGGTCCCCGTCTGTTGCAGGACAGTTTTATTATGATAACCCATCCAAACTGACTGATCAGGTTGAGCAATATATAGATAAAAATGCAAAAAAGGAAAAGGCTGTTGGAATTGTTTCTCCTCATGCAGGATTCTTGTATTCAGGCCCTGTTGCAGGGGCTGTTTATTCTTCAATAGAATTTCCAAAGACATTTGTGCTGATAGGTCCGAACCATACGGGTCTTGGAGCACAGATATCGTTGATGGAATCCGGCGATTGGGAGATCCCCACAGGAGTGCTGCATATAGATGAAAAGATTTCCTATAAGATTGCCATGAACATACCTATTGTAACCAAGGACGCACAGGCACATATGTTCGAACATTCACTCGAGGTTCAGCTGCCTTTCATAACATATTTCTACAAAGAAGCAAAGATAGTGCCGATAGTTATTCTTTCTGCTTCCGTCAGTGAATGCAGAATGCTTGGGAATGGGATAGCCGAAATATTAAAGGGCATTGATTATCCTGTCGTTATAATTGCAAGCACGGATATGAGCCATTATGTGCCTGATAATGTTGCAAGAAAGAAAGATGGGGAAGCTATAGACAAGATACTGTCACTTGACCCTGAGGGGTTGTATGAAAAGGTGGTAAAAGAAAAAATATCCATGTGTGGTTATCTTCCAACCGTAACGATGCTTTTTGCTGCAAAAGCACTTGGTGCCCGGTCTGCAAGGCTTGTTAAGTATTCCACGTCAGCAGAGGTCAGCAGGGATTATGAGCATGTTGTAGGATATGCAGGGATTGTGCTGAGATGAATTTGATGCTTTGGAGAAAGTTTTACTATTCCATAGAACGGTCTATATCAGTTATATGTTTTTTTGTTTTCAGGGTGAATAAAATATGAACCAACAGAACGATGAGGGTAGAAGACACAAGAGATACGCTGTTAACGGGGTACATGGTAATGTTCTCTATCCAGCTGATCTTGAAGTCCTTAATATAAGTATAGACGGAGCTGCCATAGAGACGACAAAAAGGCTTGAATTAAACAGAGAATATATTTTAAAGATTAAACATAAAGATTCTGTTTTGAATTTAAGGGGACGTATAATCTGGTCGAATCTTACTTACAGGGAAAAGAAAGGTTCCGGAGAAATAACCCCGGTGTATCGTGCCGGCGTAAGATTTACTGATACGTTAACTGAAAAGACTAAGATGCTTATTAATTTTATTGAGGAGAATAAAATAAGGACAATTGACAAAAGACTGATAGGTATGAGGTTTAAGGTTGATTTATCACAGAACAATCAAATCGACTATCCATATAAATATGAAGTAAAAAAAATGAGCCTTTCAGGAATGCTGGTTGAAACAGAGTATCCTCTTGAACTTAACTCCAATTATGATATTGAACTCTTCATAGATGATAAGGTGTTGAGCATTGTGGGCAGGATTGTTAATTGTGTTGTTGTTGAATCAGAAGCGGGGAACAAATATGATATAGGAATAGAATTTATTGGATTTTCTGATAAAGACAGAGAACTGATAAGGAATTTCCTGAATACCCTTGAAGATATGTAGATTGTTTTTAATCCAATGATTATGTTAGCATAACAATTCGGAGGTTATCATGTACGCTATAATTGAAGCTTGTGGAAAACAATACAAAGTTTTGCCTGGTAAAACAATAATGGTTGAAAAGCTCTCTCTTGATAAAGGGGCAGATGTGACACTGGATAAGGTGTTAGTAATTACTGAAGAAAATACGAGTATATACGGTTCGCCTTATATTAATGGTGCAAAGGTTTTAGCCTCGGTTGAGGATACAGTTAAAGCACCCAAGGTAATTGTCTATAAACAAAGGCCCCGGAAGGTTTACAGGAAACGGAGAGGACACAGGCAGTCATATACAGCTTTAAAGATTAAAGAAATAGTTTCTGGAGGATAAAGATGGCACATAAAAAAGGTGTGGGGAGTTCAAGAAACGGGCGTGACAGCGAGTCTAAACGCCTTGGTATTAAAAGGTTTGGGGGACAGATTGTCCGTGCCGGGAATATACTTGTAAGGCAGAGAGGTACGAAATTTCATCCGGGAATGAATGTTGGCAAAGGCTGTGATGATACTCTTTTTGCAAAGATTGACGGTGTGGTTACCTTTGAGAGGAAAGACAGGACAAGGCTGCAGATAAGTGTTCTCCCATTGACACAGTAAAAAGTCAGACCATTATATATTATGAAAAGAAGGCGGGCATATAGCCCGCCTTCTTTATTTTAATCCGAAAAATGCATTTAGATTTTAAAGCTGGTAGGCACATATGCATCTCTCCTTAGCGAGTCGCCGAGGATTTCGCTGAGGAGAACTCAAGAGCTTTTGCTACACATATGCCTACCGTGTTGGGATAAATATAAATTTGAACTACATGTTGCGCATTGATGATGATTATTTGACTTGTTTTTTTTGGTTCTTCCGGGATTTCTGTGGGTATCTCCGTTCCTTTTTGTCATTCCGGCTTGCCCGGAAT
>MHEF01000073.1:4891-6063 GCA_001805125.1 Nitrospirae bacterium RBG_13_39_12 | reverse complement strand
CCCTCTTCCCGCGCTTCGGGACAAACACTACGTGATACTTACAATCATATCGAGAGTGTGATAAACTTTTGTAATCACTCATTTATTCCTCCTGGTGTTTTTGCCGTCAAGCCACCAGGAGGAATATTTTACTTAATACTGCAAGGTCAAACCTTTATAGTCTCACTGGTAAAACCAGTGGCTTACCTATCTTTGAGTTATCCTCACCCTTACTGAAAATAATAGGATTAACTCAATGAGAATATGAATCAGTTTCAATGATAATCAAAATCCCAAGGCGTTTTGCGTGAAGAACCCTGCGGCAGAGACCGCAGGGCGTCCATTATTTGAATGTTTATTTTTTTATGTCATTCCCGCAAGTAAAGCGCGTCGGGAATCCTTCCGGAAAGATTCCGGACCGATCCCCGACAAAGCGGGGACAAGAGCCGGAATGACAGAAATTTGGAACTGTGGCAGAGACCACAGGGTGTAATAATTATAAAATATATTTTTACACAATAAATATCGCCAAAAGATAGCTCCTGCTTTGTTTAATCGTAATTCTTCATAATTTTACAGGTAACGTTGACCTTGAAATGTTACTTCTTTAGTAGAGGGACTAATAAGATAATTATAATGCCGACTGTAAGAGAAGAGTCAGCTACATTAAATGCAGGCCAGTGGAACCTGCCGACTGAAAAATCTATGAAATCAACTACCTTCCCGTAAATAATCCTGTCTATCAGGTTTCCTATCGCACCACCGAGCACAAGAGAAAGCCCGAAATAATTATATTTACCAGTGACAAGAAGCCATATCACAAAGGTTATTGCTAGTACAGACACTGAGATAAAGAAGCTGCTGCTAAAACTCTTGAACATGCCGAATGCAGCGCCTGTATTTCTGACACTTACTAAATGAAGGAAAGGAGATATCTCAATGGAATCGAGTGGGTTCAAATAGGTGATAACGAGATATTTTGTTATCTGGTCAAGAGCTACTACTGATAAGGCAATAAGCATTACAGATACAGGCTTTTTCATTACTTATTAAAGACAACCTTATAACACTTCTCACAGATTTCAGGGGCATCTTTAAATGTACCAACAGCTTCACTCCAGTTCCAGCATCTCTGACATTTTGCGCCTGGTGATTTCTCAACCTTAATCTCAAGCCCTTCTATCTCCGCGCTT
>MHEF01000073.1:0-4693 GCA_001805125.1 Nitrospirae bacterium RBG_13_39_12 | reverse complement strand
GTAAGCGTCTGTAACCTGCTCATGGCCCACCTGTCTATTTCAAGAAGGTCTCTGCTGTAGTCCTTGTCGTCAAAATCATATATGTTCCCAAGCAGGAATCTGCACGTGTTCCTTATCTTCCTGTATGCCTCAGTGAGTCTGTCAAGTATCTCTTTTGATATTCTTATATCATCCCTGTAATCTTCTGCCGAAACCCATAATCTCAATATCTCCGCACCATTGGTCTTTATAACCTCCTGCGGCGCTACTACATTGCCGAGAGATTTGGACATCTTCTTGCCCTGTCCGTCAACAACAAAACCGTGTGTGAGCACCGCCCTGTATGGAGCTTTGCCTCTTGTGCCTACAGATGCAAGGAGTGAACTCTGGAACCATCCCCTGTGCTGGTCGCTGCCCTCAAGATATATGTCAGCAGGCCAGGAAAGTCTCTCATCTGCCTCAACAACAGCTGCATGACTGACCCCTGAATCAAACCAGACATCGAGTATGTCTGTCTCTTTTGAAAACGAAGTGCCGCTGCATTTTTTGCACTTGTAACCCGATGGTAAGAACTCTTCCGCCTTTTTCATAAACCATATATCTGCTCCATGGGCTTCAACTAACCTGCCGATTCCATCAAGCACATCATGGTCTGTAACAAATTCTTCACAGTTTTTGCACTTGAGAAGTGTGATAGGGACACCCCATGCTCTCTGCCTTGATATACACCAGTCAGGCCTGTTTGAAACCATCCCGTAAATTCTATCTTTCCCCCATTTAGGAATCCACATAACTCTGTCTATCTCTGAGATTGATTTTTCTCTCAACTGATTCTTTTCCATGGATATAAACCACTGTTCAGTCGCCCTGAAGATAACAGGCTTCTTACACCTCCAGCAATGAGGATAGGAATGTACGACTTTTTCTTCTTTTATCAGAGCGTTCTTATTTTTAAGGGTATCTATAATATCAACATTCGCCTTGAACACAAATTTCCCGTCAAGTTCTCCCGCCTGCTTTGTGAATTTACCCCTGTCATCAACTGGTGCATAAATATCAAGACCGTACTTCAGACCGGTCTCATAATCATCTTCTCCATGCCCGGGCGCAATATGAACAATACCTGTTCCCTCTTCAAGAGTTACAAATTCCCCTAAAACAGCTAATGATTCCCTCCTGATAAAAGGATGGAGCACCTTCATTCCTTCAAGGGACTTCCCTGATGTTTTTGTAACAACATTTCCGTTAATTCCGATCTTTTCTCTGAGGGCTTCAACCCGTCCTTCAGCAACAATGTAAACCTCATTGCCGTGTTCAACAGCAACATATTCAAAATCAGGGTGAAACGCAACAGCCAGATTAGCAGGAAGAGTCCAGGGAGTAGTAGTCCATATCAATACAAATACATCCCTGCCTTTAAGAACAGGGAAATACTTAATAATGTTTTCATCATCAACTGCAAATTTTACAAAGATAGAAGGTGACTCTTTGTCACCGTATTCAACTTCAGCTTCTGCAAGCGCTGTAATACACGAGGGACACCAATGAACCGGTTTCTTCCCTTTATATATAGAGCCGGTCTCCATAAATTTACAGAACTCTTTTACGATTGTTGCCTCATATCCGTATGACATTGTCAGATAAGGATTCTCCCAGTCACCAAAAACTCCCAATCTCCTGAATTCATCCCTCTGAACATCAACGAATTTTGCAGCATATTCCCTGCAAAGCTTTCTCTTCTCAAGTTTGTCAAGTTTGTCTTTCTTGTCACCCAGGTTCTTGTCAACCTGAAGTTCTATCGGGAGGCCGTGGCAGTCCCATCCAGGGACATAAGGGGAATAGAATCCCTTCATTGATTTATATTTGACAATAATGTCCTTGAGTATTTTGTTTAATGCGTGACCGATGTGTATATGTCCGTTTGCATAAGGCGGGCCGTCATGGAGTATATAGTGTTCATTTTTTTTTGTTTTTTCCTGAAGCTTTTCATATATTTTTTTCTCTTCCCAGGATTTAATCATCACAGGCTCTTTCTGCGTGAGATTTGCCTTCATCGGAAAGTCTGTCCGGGGAAGATTCAGCGTATCTTTATAATTTATTGGATCCGTTGGTCTTTTGGTATCTGGCATTTTTATTTTTGATTTTCTTTTTCCTTCTTTGCCTGCCGTTCTGCGACTATTTTCTGCGTCAGATGGGCTGGCATCTCTTCATAATGTGAAAATTCCATTGAATAAAGTCCTCTTCCCGAAGTAAGACTATGAAGCTGGTTTGCATATGTAAGCATCTCGGACATAGGTACAAGGCAAGTTATTTTCTGATTCCCGCCTGCCTGTGGTTCGACTCCCTGAACTCTTCCCCTTTTCGAGTTCAGATCTCCTATTATCGCTCCGAGGGCATCGTCCGGAGTTATAACCTCAGCCTTCATTATCGGCTCAAGCAAAACAGGCTTTGCATCCTGAATAGCTTTTTTTAAAGCCATGGAACCTGCAATTTTGAAGGCCATCTCCGATGAATCTACTGTATGATATGTGCCGTCAAAGAGTGTTACCTTAAAATCTACAATCGGATAGCCTGCTATTACACCCTCCTGCATCGTCTCAACAATTCCTTTCTCAACAGCCGGGATATACTGTCTGGGGATTGCACCTCCTACAACCTTATCCACGAATTCATATCCCCCGCCTCTTGGAAGGGGGTCCAGCTGTATATGACAGTCCCCGTATTGTCCGCGTCCCCCTGACTGTTTCTTATATTTTCCTTGTGCCTTTGCTGAAACCTTTATCGTTTCCCTATAGGGGACCTTTGGAGTTTTCATTATAACCTCGACTCCAAATTTCCTTTTCAGCCTTTCAAGAGTAACTTCAAGATGCACCTGCCCCATCCCGGAAAGAAGCATCTCTTTTGTCTCTTCGTCCCTCTGAAATCTCAGTGTTGGATCCTCCTCAAGTATCCTGCTGAGACTTACGCCAACTTTTTCCTCATCCCCCTTGCTCTTGGGCTCAATTGCATAAGAGATTAAAGGATCAGCGAATTTTACTTTTTCGAAAACAATCTGGTTTGATTCATCAGAGAGAGTATCCCCGGTAAACGTTTCTTTGAGTTTTGCCACAACCCCTATTTCGCCAGGGCCTACTGTCTGCACCGGAATCTGTTTCTTCCCCATCAGATAAAACACCTGGCCGACTCTCTCTTTTGTGCCTTTTGAAGCATTCAGGACATTCGAGTCAGCTTTTAGTGTTCCTGAATAAACCCTGAATATGGAAAGCCTTCCTGCAAACGGATCTGCTATAGTTTTAAATACATATGCTGAGAAAGGCTCTTTTTGCAGAGGTTTCCTTTCAACTTCTTTACCGTCCTTCGGATTCTTGCCCCTGACAGGTGAAATATGTGCCATCTCAACAGGCGATGGAAGACAGAGGGCTGCAATGTCAAGCAGCTGCGGGATTCCTATATTACTGTTTGCAGAGCCACATGTAACAGGCATGAACCTCTTTGTCAGGGAACCTTCCCTTACTCCTTTAATTACCTCCTCGTCTGAAAGCCCTCCTTCTTCAAGGTATTTCTCAAGTAAGGAATCGTCTGCTTCCGCAATTTTTTCTACAAGTTTTTTACGGTATTCCTCAACCTGTGAACGCACATCTGAAGGGATATCAATTTCTTCCGCCTTACCGTTATTAAACTTGAATGACTTCATCTTTATCAGATCAACAATCCCGATGAAACTATTCCCCACGCCTACAGGCACCTGGAGAGGCAGGGCTTCTATATTAAAAACCTTTTCAAGTTCTCCTATTGCCCTGTAAAAATTTGCGTTATCTTTGTCCATCTTATTTATGAAAACAATACCAGGTATTTCAAATTCTGATGCGTATCTCCACATCTTTTCTGTTTCTGCCTTAACGCCTGATATTGCGCTGACTATTATAATTGCCCCGTCAACTGCCTTCAGGCACCCTCTGGAATCTTCAACAAAGTTAATGAACCCAGGGGTATCTATAAGATTAATCTTGTAACCGTTCCAGCTGCAGAAAGCAACTGACGAGGTGACTGTCATTTTTCGCTCTATCTCCTCCGGTTCATAATCTGTTGTAGTTGTTCCGTCTTCAATATTACCAAGCCTGTCTATAGAGCCGGAATTATAAAGCATTGCTTCAACGAGCGAGGTTTTGCCAGCGCCTCCGTGTGCAATCACTGCTATATTACGTATTTTGTCTACATCAATATTTGACATGAATCCCCCTTTTTTATGTTTATTCAGTTTATTGAGTCAGATTTTAATAAACACAAGAAACTCAATAAACTTTATAACTTATTCTAATATCTCTTCGATAACCGGTTGTACTCCAACTTTTTTTAATGCCCTGCTGCTCCAGAATTTTACCAATAAGAAAGAGACAATAAATGCACCAAACCCGAAGACAGCAGAGACTATGTCCGAATCAAGGTCTTTAATATAAAGGCTAAAGAACTCCTTACCGATAAATGCACCCAGGACCAGGGCAATAGCCGGAATACCATATACAATCATGGCGCTCTTCAGATAACTATATGTTTTCATTTCAACCCTGACCTTCTGTCCAACCCGGGCTCTGATATTGTTTAAAGCCTCTATCTCTATATTCTGCTCCTCAGGTTTACATATACCCAAAGAACACCCTTCACATGCACTTTTTTTCGGTAAGCTGACAGTTGCAAACATGCCTTCAACACTTTT
>MHEF01000072.1:1105-6739 GCA_001805125.1 Nitrospirae bacterium RBG_13_39_12 | reverse complement strand
CTGCCCCCGTTCAGTGACAAAGACATCAATGCATTGCAGCGATTGGCGGCTGTAATCCTTCAGAAGTCCATAAAGGAAGGGTTTGGCCTCACTGTTTCTGAAGCTATGTGGAAAGGAAAACCGGTCATCGGCGGCGCTGTAGGCGGCATTCCACTTCAGATAATCCATGGCGTGACAGGTTTCCTCGTCCATTCGGTTGACGGCGCGGCATTCCGGATAAGGCAGCTCCTTAACAATCCTGAGATGTCAAAAAAAATGGGAGATGCCGCACGTGAGTATGTGAGGAGCAATTTTCTCATCACAAGGCAGGTACGAGATTATCTGTCGATATGGTATTCGGTTGAAAATAAAGGAAAGAGCATTTTCGAGCTTTGATATATTTAAGGGGTTTTGATTGAAAAAAAAAGTTCTTGAAGAATCAGTACTGTTCATCAGCATATTTAAATGGCTGCTCCTTGCAACCTGTATAGGCATTATCGTCGGCATATCAACAACGGTTTTTCTGAAAGCGCTTGAAATCAGCATATCAACTGCAGCTAAATTCAGATACTATTTCATATTTCTTCCGGCTGCATTGTTTTTAAGTTCCGTCATTGTAAGATATTTTGCGCCAGAAGCGGAAGGGCATGGAACCGAGAAGGTCATTGAAGCGGTTCACAAGAGATCAGGGAAAATAAATCCCTTTGTTGTTCCTGTAAAACTTATTGCTACGATAATAACCATTGCCATGGGAGGCTCTGCAGGAAAAGAAGGCCCTTGCGCCCAGATCGGCGCAGGACTTTCATCGTTATTCTCTGACTTATTCAAATTCGGCGATAAAGACCGGAAAAAATTGGTTATATGCGGAATAAGCGCCGGCTTTGCAACCGTTTTCGGCACACCGATTGCAGGGGCCATTTTCGGTGTAGAAGTATTGTTTGTCGGAGGTCTTCTCTACGAAGTCCTTCTCCCGTCTTTTGTTGCGGGTATTGTCGGATATCAGGTTTCGTCAGCCCTGGGTGTTTCGTATTTTTATGAGCCTATAAATTTTGTCCCTATATTCAGCAGTCAGTTTTTTATAAAAATCTGTCTGGGAGGAATATTTTTCGGGATATGTTCGCTTGTTTTCATTGAGATTTTAAAATTTATCGGACTAATGAGTCAAAGATTAAAACTGTGGAGCCCTTTAAAAGGTTTAGTTGGAGGTCTTATCCTTGCAATTTGTGCTTTCGTATTCTCTTCCCGATACCTTGGGCTCGGCCTTGAAACCATAAAAGGAGCGATAGAAGGTAAGGACATCCCGAACGGGGCTTTCTTATTGAAGATGTTATTCACTTCGGTAACGCTTAATTTCGGCGGCAGCGGCGGGATTGTAACGCCGATTTTTTTCATAGGTGCTTCTTCAGGTAACTTTTTTGGGAATTTGCCCGGGTTTGACAGGTCTATTTTTTCTGCAATCGGCATGGTCAGTCTTCTTGCCGGGGCTGCAAATACGCCCATATCGGCAAGCATTATGGCAGTAGAGCTTTTCGGCCCAGCGATCGGCCCTTATGCTGCTGTTTCAAGCATTATCAGTTTTCTGATGACCGGCCACAGGAGTGTATATCCGAGTCAGGTTCTCGCCGTTGTCAAATCTCCTTCAATTTTCGTTGAAAAAGGCACGGAAATGAAGGATGTGCATGATGTTGAGTTTCACCCGCGATCAAAGACCATAACAGGGAGTATAGCAAAAAAAATTAAAAAGATACGGAAAGGGAAAATTTAATTATAACTTCTTTTACTGAAATTGATTTATAAGTATTGAAGAGTCAACTGCAAAGGAATGAAAAACGGTATACATATCGGCGCACAATATATCAATTCAGGGACATGGGAGTTTGTGGTTTGGGCTCCTTTTTTACAGTGCGTTGAACTTAAGATAGTTTCACCTGAGAAAAAACTTGTACTTATGGAAAAAGACGAACATGGATACTGGAAAACTTTGCTTACAGAAATTCCTGCTGATGCACGATATTTTTACAGGCTCGAAAAACTGAGAGAGAGGCCCGATCCTGCATCATATTTTCAACCGGAAGGTGTACACGGGCCGTCACAGATAATAAACCATAATTCCTTTCATTGGAAAGACAATGAATGGAAGGGGATCCCTTTATCCAAAATGATAATGTATGAACTTCATGTCGGTACATTTACCCAAGAAGGCACTTTTGAATCAATAATTACCCGTCTTGATGAACTTCTGGATTTAGGTATAAATGCTATCGAGATAATGCCTGTTGCACAGTTTCCGGGTGAGAGAAACTGGGGATATGACGGAGTGTATCCATTTGCCGTACAGAACACATACGGCGGACCGGATGGACTAAAACAGCTTGTCAATGCATGCCATAAAAACGGCATTGCAGTAATCCTCGATGTTGTATACAACCATCTCGGACCCGAAGGCAACTATCTCTGGGATTATGGGCCATACTTTACAGATAAGTACAAAACTCCTTGGGGAATGACTATTAATTTTGATGATTCTTATAGCAATGAGGTAGGGAACTTTTTTATAGAGAATGCTTTGCATTGGTTCAAAAATTATCATATCGATGCGCTACGTCTTGATGCAATTCATGGAATCTATGACCGGAGCGCTATACCTTTTCTTCAGGAGCTCGCAGAGCGCGTGGAGGAATTTTCTGACTCGGAAAAGAGAAAGTTCTATTTGATAGCTGAGAGTGACCTGAATGATACCCGTGTGATAAGGCCGAGAAGACTTGGAGGTTACGGGTTCGATGCCCAGTGGTGCGATGATTTTCACCATTCCGTCCACACGCTTCTTACCGGCGAGAAAGAAGGATATTATATTGATTTCGGAAAAGTAGCGCACCTTGCGCTATCCATGAAAGAAGGTTTTGTGTATTCAGGCGGATATTCGGAATTTCGCAAAAGAAAGCACGGCAATTCTTCAAAGGATATACCTGCAGATCAGTTCATCGTGTTCTCACAGAACCACGACCAGGTTGGCAACAGAATGCTCGGTGAAAGGCTTGCAGGCTTAGTCTCGTTTGAGTCTTTGAAGCTTGCAGCAGGTGCTGTTTTACTCGCGCCTTATATTCCCCTCCTGTTTATGGCAGAAGAGTATGGAGAGGATGCTCCTTTTCTCTATTTCGTAGATCATACTGCCCCTGCTCTTATTGAGGCTGTAAGGAAAGGAAGGAAAGAGGAGTTCAGGGCATTTAAGTGGGAAGGAGACCCTCCAGACCCCCAGAGCATTGAGACGTTTTTAAAATCAAAAATAAAATGGGAAAAAAGAGAAACGGATCATCACAGAGTGTTATTAGATTTTTATAAACATCTTATACGATTGAAAAAAGAAACGCCAGCCCTATCAAATCTTGATAAAGATAGTCTTGATGTTTTTGCATTTGAAGACAAGAAGGTCTTGTTTATAAGAAGATGGAAAGGTGGGAGTGAAGTTTTTTCTATCTTCAACTTTAACAACGCTGATGCGAAGCTCACAGCGCCTCTGACCGGAGGCTGGAGAAAGATTCTGGATTCTTCTGAGAATATATGGAATGGCCCAGGAACGCTTCTGCTGGAAAAGATGACCAAAGGTAAGGAAATAACCGTGAGGAGTAATAGTTTGGCATTGTACGTGAAGGAGAGGAATAGGTAATGGAGAAAATAAATTTTTTATTACCAAGGATACCGGTTTCAACGTACAGATTACAATTTAATAAACAATTTAAATTCATAGATGCGAAAAATATTATTGGTTATTTAAATGAACTTGGTATAACTGACATTTATGCCTCACCCTATTTTAAGGCAAAGGAAGAAAGCCTTCATGGTTACGATATCGTAAATCCCCTGGCTCTGAATCCCGAGACAGGCTCGGAAAAGGAATATATCTCATTGATGGATGAGCTTGCAAAATACGGAATGGGTCAGATTCTCGACATTGTTCCGAACCATATGTGTATTTCAAGCCGGTTGAACGCCTGGTGGATGGATATACTCGAAAACGGTGGAAGCTCCGTTTATGTACCTTTTTTCGATATAAACTGGAATCCCGTCAAGATAGAATTGAAAGACAAAGTGCTCCTTCCTATCCTCAGTGACCAGTACGGAAAGGTGCTCGAAAACGGCGATTTGAAGATTCTTTTTGATGAAGGAAAATTCTTTGTCGGATATTATGATCATTTATTACCGATCAGACCGAAAACGTACACCATGATACTTACTCATTCTCTTGATGAATTGAAACAGAGTCTTAAAGAAGGAGATTCTTCCTTGACTGAACTGTTAAGTATCATAACTGCCCTTGAAAATTTGCCCTCCCATACAGAACGGGATATGGGAAAGATACAGGAGCGAAATAGAGAGAAAGAGGTTATCAAGAAACGGTTGAATAAACTCGTCAGCAAAAGTTTTGAGATAAAGGTTTTTATAGAAAAAAATATTTCCACTTTCAATGGAATAAAAGGCGACTCAAGAAGTTTTGATTTTCTCGACGCCCTCCTAACCGAGCAGATCTACCGGCTTTCTTTCTGGCGCGTCGCCGCTGACGAGATAAATTACCGTAGGTTTTTTGACATAAATGATTTTGCATCGATCAGGGTAGAGGAGCCTATCGTTTTCCGTAATATACACAGACTCATCTTCTCGCTCATTAAAAAAGGATATGTTACAGGTTTAAGAGTCGACCACCCTGACGGTCTCTATAATCCCCAGGAATATTTCTATCGATTGCAGCGCAACTGTTTTCTGCAAATTCGACTCGCTCATCTCGAGAGCGTACAAAATGCCGTTCCTGAAGAAGTTATCGAAATTATAAAAGAGGATCTGCAATTTTTCGATAACACGGATGATGCACCTTCGGAGATTGACAGGATGTATGATGAGATTCTTTCTTCAGACCCTTCGTACAAACCTTTTTATATTATCGGTGAAAAAATTCTCATCAAAGACGAGCGGATGCCTGAAGAATGGCTCATTTTCAGCACAACGGGTTATGTCTTCCTGAACGCTCTTAACGGCATCTTCATTCGATCAGAACATGCCAAGTTATTTGACGATATCTATTCAAGATTTATCAAGGCAAAGTTACAATTTCAAGAGATCGTGTATGAGAAAAAGAAACAAATCATGGATGTGTCGATGTCCAGCGAGATAAATACACTGGGACATTATCTTAATATCCTGTCAGAGAAGGACAGGCATAACCGTGATTTCACGCTCAACAGTCTTATCTCTGCAATTGTTGAGGTTATTGCTTTCTTCCCTGTATACAGGACATACATTACATCCTGTGGTGTGAGTGAGAGGGACATGCGATACATAGAGAGCGCTGTTTCTAAGGCAAAAAGGAAAAATCCTGCCCTGAGCAGTTCGATCTTTGATTTTCTGAAGGACGTCCTTCTCCAGGATTATAGCGATACGTTTACAGACTTTGATAAACAGGAATGGCTTGATTTTGCTATGAGGTTTCAGCAGATAACCGGGCCTGTCATGGCGAAGGGATTGGAGGATACGGCTTTTTATATCTATAACAGACTTATCTCACTTAACGAAGTCGGCGGAAGTCCTGACAGGTTTGGGACATCTCTTGAAACATTTCACGGGAAAAACATAGAACGTCTTAAATTCTGGCCTCATGCCCTTATT
>MHEF01000072.1:0-1017 GCA_001805125.1 Nitrospirae bacterium RBG_13_39_12 | reverse complement strand
ATCAAAGGTTAATACAAGCTGGATAAGTCCTAATACCCTTTATGAAGATGCCGTGACGATGTTTATCGAAACCATTATGAGTAATACGCCTGACAACAAGTTCGTCAGAGATTTTACAGCATTTCAGAAAATAATCTCACACTACGGTATGTATAATTCCATTTCTCAGACACTCCTCAAGATAACCTCTCCCGGTGTTCCTGATTTTTATCAGGGAACAGAGTTGTGGAATTTCAGTCTCGTTGATCCTGATAATAGAAGGTCAGTGGATTACAATCTTAGAATCAACATGCTTGAAGAATTGAAAAAAAGGGAGATAGAGATTACGCTGCCGGAGTTTACAAGGGAATTAACTGTGAATAAAGAGAACGGAAAGATTAAACTTTATCTGATATATAAGGCCCTTAATTACCGTAAAAATAACAGGGAGCTTTTTGACAGGGGAGAGTATCTCCCACTTGAGGTAATGGGGAAAAAAGCGGACAACGTCTGTGCTTTTGTAAGGAGGATTGGAAATAATCGGATATTGATTATTACTCCAAGATTTTTTACTTCTCTTATCTCGCAACCAACGGAATTGCCATTAGGAGAAACTGTTTGGGATGATACTTTTATTATTATACCCATTGCTGAACCAGGGGCAAAGTATAAAAATATCTTCACCGGAGAGATGTTAACAGCCCGAGAATACAGGGATGCAACCGCATTACATCTTTCAGAAGTTTTTTCGAATTTCCCAGTTGCAATGCTGGAAAGGATTTACGATTGACCATGGAAAGTGTCATTCTAAGAAAAGAGATTCAAGAGTCAGTTGAAAAGATAAAAAAGGCTGATATCATTGTCGGCATTCCAAGTTACAATAATGCCCGTACAATAGGCCACGTTGTACGAGCAGTACAATCAGGGCTTGCCAAGTATTTTCCGGAGAAAAAATCCGTTCTTGTGAACTCTGACGGCGGGTCAACAGATGGAACAATAGATGTCGTACAGAACACAACTGTTGAAGATTTCCAGTCT
>MHEF01000071.1:12383-14317 GCA_001805125.1 Nitrospirae bacterium RBG_13_39_12 | reverse complement strand
TTTACCAGGGTATAGTAGAGCTGCAGGCCAAGGACCATCCCGGTGAAGAGGCCGACGAGCAGCACGATAGTCGATGACCTGGCACCGATGTAAAAGACCTGCTGTACGATTTCCCGGAACTGTTTTGGTCGAAAGATCTTCAGAAAGACAAGGGTAAAGAAGATGGCTACGGCGCCAAGGTTGTTGATGACGTTCATTGTCCTTTTGCCTAGGAAATGAAAGAAAGGCAGCAAGGAACTATCTTTCATCATCGTTTCCATTTCCTCGCTATTTTATCATACCTTGATTTTTCCGACAATATCAGCAGAAAGAAAGTTTTAATTCCTCACTCAATAATTATCCTGACCTCCCCGTAAAATCCGCGAACCGCTTTTAGTCCCGGATGCGAACCTGAGTTTGGAGACTTTTTTGTCTCGATGTCATTAGGCATGGCTTCACCATGTCAACCAATTATGAGTGATCTTGAGAAAAGGGTATCTTATTTAAATACAATTTTGAGATTCTGGATTTCAAATGGCGTAAAGATAGTTATGAAATGTGAAATTTGGATATGAATTGTGTTAAGATGAAACATCCTTTTAAAGCGTTCAAAATAATGTGTTGTTGAGAAGTTATAGTCTGTTTTTAGAAGATTTGAGCGCAAATTTCTACCCCTGGAAAGAGGTTCGAGGCTTAATTCGAGTATAACCAACCTCGTACTATTTTGGTAGGTGTAGATAAAAGAAAAAATTAATGATGTAGGTAAGAGAGGTGAAACATGCTGGGTAATAATTATTTCTTTACCTCGGAGTCAGTGACAGAGGGCCATCCGGACAAGATTGCGGATCAGATATCGGATGCAGTACTTGACGAGATAATTTCAAAGGATGCGTTTGCCAGGGTAGCGTGTGAAGCTCTTGTGACAACAGGGCTGGCATTTGTGGCTGGTGAAGTAACTACAAGCTGCTATGTAGAGATACCGGATATTGTAAGGGAGACTATAAAAGAGATTGGGTATACCAGGGCAAAGTATGGATTCGATTACGAAACTTGCGCGGTTATCACTTCTATTCATGGACAATCTTCAGACATTGCCAGGGGTGTTGATACAGGTGGAGCAGGTGACCAAGGGTTGATGTTCGGGTTTGCATGCAATGAGACTGAAGAGCTTATGCCACTTCCAATCATGCTTGCCCATAAACTCGCAATGAGATTAGCCGAGGTCAGAAAGAAAGATATCCTTGGATACCTGAGGCCTGACGGAAAGACGCAGGTGACTATTGAATACAGAAACAACCGGCCTGTTAGAGTGGATAGCGTTGTTATTTCTACCCAGCACAGTCCTGAGGTTACGCTTAAAGATATAACTGAAGACGTGATTGAAAAGGTGATCAAGCAAACAGTGCCGGCAGACATTCTCGATGAGGAGCATGTTAAGTATTATGTCAATCCGACAGGACGTTTTGTTGTCGGGGGACCGATGGGAGACACTGGTCTTACAGGAAGGAAGATTATTGTAGATAGTTATGGAGGGGTTGGGAGTCATGGAGGCGGCTGTTTCTCTGGTAAAGACCCGTCAAAGGTTGATAGGACAGGTTCTTACATGGCAAGGTATATAGCAAAAAATATAGTTGCATCAGGAATAGCTGACAGGGTTCAAGTACAGATGGCATATGCCATTGGTGTCCCGGAACCAGTATCTGTTCTTGTTGATACGTTTGAAACAGGCAAGATACCTTCTGATGATATTGTAAAGATAATCAAAAGGAATTTTGACCTTACACCAAAGGGTATGATAGAGACTCTGAATCTTAGAAGGCCTATATTTAAGAAGACTGCAGCATATGGACATTTTGGCCGGAACGACTCTGATTTTACATGGGAAAAAACAGATAAAACGAATATCTTAAAGAAAGAATCATAATTATAGTGAAAGGGAACATGGTAAAGAAAGA
>MHEF01000071.1:3945-12365 GCA_001805125.1 Nitrospirae bacterium RBG_13_39_12 | reverse complement strand
AGCCAAGAAAGGTAAACTGAGGATTGAGTGGGCTGGACAGGAGATGCCTGTACTCAGGAGTATCTCGGAACGCTTTAAAAAAGAAAAACCGCTGAAAGGGGTAAGGCTATCTGCGTGCCTTCATGTTACGACAGAGACAGCTAATCTTATGGAAACTCTGAAGGCTGGTGGTGCAGAAGTTTCCATCTGTGCATCTAACCCACTAAGCACCCAGGACGACGTTGCAGCATCACTTGTCAGATTTTCTAAAATCCCTGTTTTTGCTATAAAGGGCGAAGATAACAGGACTTATTACAAGCATATAAATGATGTACTTTCATTAAAGCCTCATATGACCATGGATGATGGTGCGGATCTCGTATCAACACTGCACAAAACGAGGAAAGATTTGATACGCAATCTCCTAGGCGGGACAGAGGAGACCACCACAGGAGTTATTCGATTGAGAGCAATGGCAGAAAAGGGTATGCTTAAATATCCAATAATTGCTGTAAATGATGCCTACACAAAATATCTGTTTGATAATCGCTATGGTACCGGACAGAGCACCATCGATGGGATAATGAGGGCAACAAACAGATTGATTGCCGGCTCTGTTTTTGTCGTCTCGGGGTATGGATGGTGCGGCAAGGGCATAGCGATGAGAGCAAAAGGGATGGGAGCAAGAGTTATAGTCACTGAGGTAGATCCTTTAAGGGCACTTGAGGCGACGATGGATGGTTTTGAGTTAATTCCTGTTGGGGAAGCTTCAAGGATAGGGGATATTTTTGTTACTGCAACGGGGGATATTGATGTAATTTCCACAAAATGCTTTAGTTCGATGAAAGATGGTGCAATACTTTGCAATTCAGGCCACTTTAATGTTGAGATATCCATAGATGCTCTTAAGAAAATGTCAGTAAAAAGAAGGACTATAAGAGACTTTGTTGAGGAATATACACTTAAGAACAAAAGAAGGATATATCTCCTTGGTGAGGGAAGGCTTATTAACCTTTCAGCTGCAGAGGGACATCCTTCTGCAGTTATGGATATGAGTTTTGCAAACCAGGCCCTTTGTGCAGAGTATGTATCAAAGAAACATAAGAAGCTCGAAAATAAGGTTTATAGTGTTCCCGGGAGTATAGATAAGAAAGTTGCTCTGTTAAAACTTAAAGCCATGGGAGTGAAGATAGACGTTTTAACAAAAGAGCAGAATAGATATTTAACGAGCTGGGAAATGGGGACATAAAGTTAAAGGCAAGGTTAAACAAGGAGATTAAATAAAAGTAACATTTGAACTAAACTTATAATTATAATATATCAGTGGAGGATATAGCATTTTCGCTCATTCTCCCCTGTGGAGCAGAGGAACTTAATTTACAGGGTCCGAGGTGAATTCTTTCTTCGAAAGAATTCACCTCCGCTTAAATACTACATCCTCCACTGTAAAATATCATCATTATATTGTTTATGATAACAGTTGCGGTTTTAACTATGAGTGACAAGGCTTCTAAAGGTGAACGCCAGGATTTAAGCGGACCTATGATAGGCGATATGTTAAAAGTGATAGGGGCTGAAGTTAAGTACTATGAAGTTTTATCTGATGATAAAGAAATTATAAAAGAAAAGCTTAGCAAATATAGCAGCGAAGTTGATCTGATACTTACAACTGGCGGGACAGGGCTATCACCAAGAGATGTCACCCCCGAGGCAACCCTTGAAGTGATAGATAGACAGGTGCCTGGCATTGCAGAGGCTATGCGGGCAGAAGGTCTCAAAAAGACAAACAGGTCGATGCTTTCACGGGCTGTGGCTGGTGTAAAAGGAAGGTCACTGATAATAAATCTTCCAGGGAGTCCTAAGGCTGTAAAAGAAAACCTCTCATTTATTTTAGGTGCAATCCCTCATGCGATAGAGAAGATTAAAGGAGACACCTCCGAATGTGCGGCTTAATAGTAATTACACTGTACTCCCTTACTTCTTTATCATTCCGACTTGTTCGGAATCTTTCTATATATAGGAAGGATTCTCTCCTCAAGCGAGTCGCTGAGGCAACCCGACAAGCGGGAATGACTTAGAGATGATATGCAAGACATCTCATATTCTTTAGCCTTCCTTGCAGGTATATTATCATTCCTGTCTCCTTGCTTTTTACCTCTTTTGCCTTCTTATATATCCTTTATAACCGGTATTTCTTTTGAAGACCTTACTGTTGGAGTTGATAAGAAAAGAATCAGGTACTTGACAATAGTAAACTCTATCGCATTCATATCCGGTTTTTCCTCAGTATTCATTATACTCGGGTTATCGTCTTCTGCAATCGGGAGGGTTTTATATGAATACCTCGATTTAATAAGAATAATTGGCGGTGTACTAATAATAATCTTTGGTCTTTTTATCGCAGGTTTTTTGAAACTCAATTTTCTCATGAAAGACAAAAAGATACATCTGAGTGGTAAACCTGCCGGATATTTTGGGACATTTATTGTCGGGATGACATTTGCCGCAGGCTGGAGCCCGTGCATAGGTCCATTTCTTGGTGCAATACTTCTTTATGCAGGCTCAAAAGGTTCTGCTGTCTATGGACTCAAATTGCTTACAGTCTATTCGCTTGGCCTCGCAGTACCGTTCTTTGTATCAGCGCTTGCTATAAATAGTTTTTTAATCTATATGAAAAGCCTTTTTAAATATATGAATATAATAATGATTGCAAGTGGCGTGCTTCTTATAGTCTTTGGTGTCTTGCTTCTTGCTGATAAGATAAGGTATCTTGCAGGATTATTCCCTGATGTAGGAATAAAGTTCTAAAACAGTCCCATTGCCTCTCTAACAAGCTGCATAGTCTCTTTAGCAACCTTGGTAGCCTTTTCTGTACCTAAAAATGCAATATCATCAAGGACAGCCGGATTATTGATAAGTTCGTTACGTTTTGTCCAGATAGGATCCATTATTGTAAAGACATTTTTGATAAGAATATTTTTGCATTCAATGCACCCAATGCCTGCTTTTTTACATCCCTCCGCAACTTCTTCCTGTTCCTTTTCTGATGAGAAAATTTTATGAAGCTGGTACACAGGAGATAATTCTGGATTCCCTGCATCTGTTCTTTTTATTCGTGCAGGGTCAGTGACCATTGTTTTTATTTTTTGTTCAACATCCTGAGGTGTATCTGAAAGATAAATTGCATTATCATAGCTCTTAGACATCTTTCTTCCATCAGTTCCAACCATCTTCGGAAACTCTGCAAGTAAAGCTTCTGGTTCAGGAAAGACCTCTTTATAGAGATTATTAAATCTCCTTGCTATCTCTCTACTTATCTCGAGATGTGGAACCTGGTCAATTCCGACTGGAACATATTTTGCCCTGTAAATAATAATATCGGCAGTCTGAAGAAGAGGGTATCCGAGGAAACCATATGTGGATAAGTCTCTGTCTTTGAGTTCCTGTTGTTTTTCTTTATAGGTTGGTACTCTTTCGAGCCATCCGAGTGGTGTGATCATCGACAGAAGAAGATGTAATTCTGCATGCTCAAGGACCCTTGACTGTATAAATATTGTGCATTTGTCAGGGTCGAGCCCTGCTGCAAGAAAATTGATAAGAATGTCTTTTGTAGATTCGTTAATAGATGAAGGATCAGCATAACCTGTAGTAAGGGCATGCCAGTCTGCTACAAAATAATAGCAGTCATAATTATCCTGGAGCTTTACCCAGTTGCTTAAAGCTCCCACAAGATTACCTATATGTAGTTTACCACTTGCCTGCATCCCGCTGAGAACTCTTTCTTTAATCATCTATCTTTTACCTCACTGATAATATTTTATTTCTATACTAATTTGCTTATCCGGCAATTACATGAAAGAGAATTAGAAAATCTGAAGTAATGCCAGAAAATAATTAAGTTGCAGTAATTTTACAAAAAAGAATATGAAAGGAACGATGAAATAGTTTGCTATGCCTGTTGCAATAAGAATAATAACAATTATAAAACCGTATGGTTCAATTTTGCTGAATGATACAGCATGCTTATAAGGCAGAAACCCGGTTAATACCCTGCCACCATCAAGGGGAGGGATCGGTATCATGTTAAAACATGCTAAGACAATATTCACAAGAGCTGAATATGTGAATATCATTAGCAAAGGCAGGATAACAGTATTCGAAAAATTTCCGGGCAGGACATTCAATAAAGGTTTCAGCAGAAAATGAAGGATTAATGCACTAAAGATTGCCAGCAGTATATTAATTACCGGCCCTGCAGCCGCTGAAATAGCCATGTCCTTTTTGGGATTCTTGAAGTTCATGGGATTTATAGGGACTGGTTTTGCATATCCAAAAACAAACTGACCATTAGTGAATATTAGAAGCATAAGGGGCAACAATATCGTGCCAAAGGGATCAATATGTGCTATCGGGTTCAATGTAAGCCTGCCCATCATTTTGGCTGTTGGATCGCCTAATTTGTTTGCTACAAAACCATGAGAAAGCTCATGAAAAGTAATAGCTATCAGTATGGGGAAAGCTGATACAATTATCTGCCGTGCAATATTCGGGAAATCCAAAACTTTATAACCTTTCTAAACGGGATGTAGAATCTGGTCAATGACTATTCTTGCTTCTACAAGGGAGTCAACAAAGAGACTGTCCATATCGTTTTCCAGGTCCCTCTTGTTAGATAAAAAAGTTATCCGGTCTTGCATCCTGTCGCGCAAAAAGCTTAAATAATCAGGTTCCCTTGAAGGTTTGTATTTTTTATCATAATCAGCGCCAAATAAATCTTTCCCGTTTTTAGGAAGTGAAAGTCCCTGGAAAGCTCTCCAATCCCTCCAATCAATGTTTCCTCTTACCAATTCCGTGACAATTGTTAGGGAAAGCTCCTTTGGGATATCAACAAGATTACCTGGAAGACCAAAGGCATGTGTATTCATGATGTAGCAATCAGTCCCCAGCTTGAAAAGTTTTTTAAATTGCATGCAGTCTTCTAAAAGCGGATGAACCCTGAACGGGTTTGCAAAAGGCTCGATTACTAATTTTTTGAGTTCCTTTGGATCAATATTTTCTACACCTTTAGCGCGCATGGTGCTTAGTGAGGCTCCCATGGCTACGGCAAGGTCTATAGAATTGACTTTGCTTATCGGTGGCAGACTTGTATCTTTCTGCAGCCAGATGACCATGCCTGGTCTGCTACAAAAATCTGCATGATTAAACATATCCCTTGTCTTAATGCATCTGCCGTTATCATTCCTTATGTCTGCACAAACTAATCTTTTACTGCCATCAGGAAGCTCCGTTACACCTATATTCTGGGCAGTATAGAAATACGATATTATCGGGTCCTTAAATTCAACAGCATCAGTCTTATCAAACAGGCTTGGTTCGAGTGCAACAGTAATGTCATTTTCAAGGTCAATTAAAAATGCATCATCGTGAATAACAGTGACCTTTTCCTTGTCACGTAAGGTACCCGCATGATCGTGGCTGTTGGTAATGGAAGATTTCCCTGAACCTGACAGCCCGAATACAGCGATGGGTGGATTATTCCCGATTTTTTTGATACCGCCGTGACACGCCACCATATTCTGACGGACACCGATAGTCCAGCCGAGGGTAAGTGTACCTTTCTTCCTTTCGCCAAAATATCGCAGTCCTAAAATTGCAATACAGTTCTGTATCTCATCAATTATTACGAGTCCGTTAGCGAATTCAAGATTTAACCATTCAGGGTCGGCAAATACAAGAACGTCCGGCTCATTTAATAGACGGGATTTCTCATACAAATCGTTCCACGGTTTCATCCATGGAGTAAAGTTAAGCCCCCAATCAAGCATATTTTTTGCGTCAGTTACAGGGCTTAGGAGGTGTGCCTTTACCATAAAGTTAGGATGTAAGCCAATTATTCCTTCAAGCCACAGACCTTCACGACGGCTGAAATTGTAGATGGCTTCTCCCAAAAGATGGAGATATTTATCTTTATCTTTACCCATTTCCCGAACCAATCGCCTTGACCTAGCTGTGCGTCCTACTATTCCACCGTCATTTGAGACGAGAACTTTGGCATTTTTAGGAAGTTTAAACTGTTCAGGATTATACATGGGCTCAGATGTTGTAACAACTTCTGGTTGTTTTACAGCAAGCTTATAAAGTTCAGCCATGGTTGTCTTTTTTACAGAATTAGCGAAGAATGCGCTTTCAATAAAAGCTCTCCATGAAGATCCGGGAATACTATGAATTGTTGCCATCTGTCTATTTTTCTCCCTATGTTTTATTAATTATCTTTTTAAGCCGATAGCAAAAGTCTCTTATGCCTTTCTGTTTAACTGGAAATATGATCTAAAAGATATCAAATAGTAACCAAGCTCGTTCAAAAAGACATAGAGCGAAAGGTCTATAACGATGCTTATTGTGAAATATTTAAAGGGTATTGTCAAGAGATGTGAAATCAGTATATAATCTAAAATTAATAATATGACTGCAATAGTCATCATTCCTGCCCGTTATTATTCTACCCGCTTCCCGGGAAAACCTTTGTACCCTCTAAAAGGTGAGCCTGTTATTCAGCATGTGTATAGGAACTCAAAACTCTCGCGCCTTGCGGAAGATGTAATTGTTGCAACCGATAACGAGAAAATATACGAGAGTGTTGTCAATTTCGGCGGAAGGGCGGTAATGACGGATAAGGAGCATCCTTCAGGTACAGACAGAATTGCAGAAGTAGCTTCTTCAATGGATTATGATATAATTGTCAACGTGCAAGGTGATGAACCGCTTATACGTCCTGAAATGATAGATGATGTTATTACTCTCCTTGATGATAAAAGAGCCTCTATAGGTACCCTGACAAAAAAAATTGAAGACACTGAAGAAATAGCAGACCATAACGTAGTTAAAGTCGTTTTTGATAAAGAAGGGTTCGCGCTCTATTTTTCAAGGTCACCGATACCTTTTAATAGAGATGAATGGAAGAGTCTTTTTGAAATTCGAAAATCGAAAATCGAAAATCGAAATTTCTATAAGCATGTAGGCATTTATAGCTACAGGAAAGAGGTGCTCACTTCACTCGCAAATATGGTACCAACAGAACTTGAAAAGATAGAAAAACTCGAACAGCTGCGGGCGCTTGAGAACGGAATGAAAATCAAGGTAAAAGAAACTTTCTATGAAACCTACGGGGTAGATACCCTTGAAGACATTGAAAGGATAGAAAAATGTCTAAGTACATCTTTGTAACGGGTGGTGTTGTTTCAGCTCTTGGAAAGGGTATTGCCGCATCGGCCTGTGGTTCGCTACTCGAAGCAAAAGGGTTAAAAGTTACTCTTCAGAAATTAGATCCGTATATCAATGTTGACCCGGGGACACTAAGTCCATTTCAGCATGGTGAGGTATTTGTTACTGATGATGGTGCTGAGACAGACCTAGACCTGGGACATTATGAGAGGTTTACGTCAATAAGGACTTCACAGGCAAACAATTTTACAACGGGAAAGATTTATTACAATGTAATCACTAGGGAGAGACAGGGAGATTATCTTGGAGAGACGGTGCAGGTTGTTCCGCATATAACAGATGAGATTAAAAAGGCGATAAGAGCTGTGAGCAATGACTATGATGTGGTAATAGTTGAGATTGGTGGTACTATAGGAGATATTGAGAGCCTGCCATTCCTTGAGGCAATAAGACAGTTCAGATATGATGTAGGCAGGGAAAATGTACTATATATTCATCTTACACTTATCCCTTACGTGAGATCGGCCGGTGAGTTGAAGACAAAGCCCACACAGCACAGTGTTAAAGAATTCAGAGAAATAGGCATTCAGCCCGATATACTTTTATGCAGGACTGAAAGGCCTCTTCCACCGGATTCAAAGAAAAAGATAGCAATTCACTGCAACCTTGACGTTGATGCTGTGATCTCTGCGAGGGATGTTGAGACGATATATGAGGTTCCCCTTATGTTAAACAGTGAAGGGCTTGATTTACTTGTAAGCAAAAAACTCAACCTGAATTTAAAAGAGCCGGACCTTACTCTCTGGAAAGATGTGGTAAGGAAGATAAAGGAACCCAAGAATGAGGTAAATATTGCAATAGTAGGAAAATATACAGGGCTTAAGGACTCTTACAAAAGCCTAATAGAGGCTCATACCCATGGCGGTATAGCAAATGATGCCCGTGTGAATTTACAATGGATAGATTCGGAAGAAATAGAAGTTAACGGCCCTGAAAGATATTTATCCGAGGCTGACGGAATCCTCGTGCCTGGAGGATTTGGGTATAGAGGAATTGAGGGGAAGGTAAGCGCCATAAAATTTTCGCGTGAAAAAAAGATTCCATTTTTTGGTATATGCCTCGGCATGCAATGTGCCGTTATAGAGTTTGCAAGAAATATCTGCGGTCTTTCTGCTAATAGTTCTGAGTTTGATCTAAATACAAAATATCCGGTTATCTAT
>MHEF01000071.1:1353-3933 GCA_001805125.1 Nitrospirae bacterium RBG_13_39_12 | reverse complement strand
TGGTATGATTTCAGAAAAGGTAAGGTTGAAGAGCGTACAGAAGGTTCACAGAAAGGCGGGACCATGAGGCTTGGTGCATATCCGTGCATCATTGAGGAAAAGACCCATGCATACAGGGCATATGGTACAAAAGAAATATCAGAAAGACACAGGCACAGGTATGAATTCAACAATGCATACAGAGAAATGCTAACAAAGCATGGGTTAAAGGTTAGTGGCCAGAGCCCTGATGGAGAACTTGTGGAGATAATAGAAATAGAAGACCACCCCTGGTTTCTAGGTTGCCAGTTTCATCCTGAATTCAAGTCAAGACCAACAGACCCGCATCCTTTATTCAGGGCATTTATAGAGGCATCTCTCAAAGAAAAGAGATCTTTATTCCCTTACCTGGCAATCAGTGCAGAAGAGAAAAGCAAAGGCTTTTAAGTATTGACAAGGGAAATAAAAATAGCGGATAAAAAACTTGGAGGGGATAATCCACTCTTCATTATTGCAGGCCCCTGTGTTATAGAGAACGAAGATGTTGTATTTTTTACTGCCCAGAAACTTAAGGAAATATGCGGGCGAATCGGCCTTCATTTTTTATTTAAAAGTTCCTATGATAAGGCAAACCGAACATCTCTTTCTTCTTTCAGGGGACCTGGCTTTAAAAAAGGATTGAGGATCCTTTCTGATATTAGAAGCAAGTTAAATATACCTGTTATCTCGGATGTCCACTCAGTGGAACAGGTTAAACCAGCCTCTGAGGTTCTCGATGCCATTCAGATTCCTGCATTCCTATGCAGGCAGACAGATATGATACTTTCTGCATCACTGACAGGGAAACCTGTAAATGTGAAGAAAGGCCAGTTCCTCTCGCCATGGGATGTAAATAATATAGTTGAAAAGTTCACTTCCACGGGTAACCAAAACCTGTTTATTACAGAAAGAGGTACATCCTTTGGATACAATAACCTCGTTGTTGACTTCAGGGGGTTACCTGTAATGCGGTCTCTCGGATACCCAGTTATATTTGATATAACCCACAGCATCCAGCTCCCAGGCGGACAGGGGAGTTGTTCGGGCGGACAGGGTGAATTTACAGAGCCACTGGCAAGGGCTGCGGTAGCTGTTGGAGTTGATGGGTTATTCCTGGAGGTTCATCCTGAGCCGGATAAAGCATTATGCGACGGACCAAATATGATAAAGCTGGATAAGGTGGAAAAGCTTCTATCTGCTGTTAAGTCTTTGAATGAATTAATAAAAAGTTTTTCGAAGTGAATCTATTGCTTTAGATTTTAGGTGCCTGCACAATAGACTTTATTAATCTGGATTATAGTATCTCTTTTGAATTAAATATTTAAGACTTTAAAAGGCAGGGGTTATTGGATATAATATTTTCATATATTATCCTGAATATTTTGTGATTGAAGGAATGAAATGAAGAAGACAAAGACGGTACATAAAAAAAATGATTCTGTCAGCAAAATTCTTGATATTGCAAAAAAAGTACTAAAGACAGAAGCAGAGGCTGTTTATTCGTTAATTGAAAAACTTGATAACAATTTTGAAAAAGTCCTTAACATCATTTATTCAAGCAGAGGAAAAGTAGTTATAACAGGGATGGGCAAGTCAGGCCTAGTTGGTAAGAAAATAGCAGCTACGCTTGCATCAACCGGTACTCCTGCATTTTTCCTTCATCCTGCTGAAGCAAGCCATGGTGACCTTGGTATGGTCACTTCCGATGATGTTATAATCGCCATCTCAAATAGTGGAGAAACGGAAGAGATTCTGGGATTAATACCTTTTTTTAAAAGGTTCAATGTTCATGTTATATCAATTACAGGGAACCCGGATTCAACCCTCTCAAAAGTAGCAGATATAACCCTTGATGTATCAGTAAAAGAAGAAGCGTGCCCTTATGGTGTGGTCCCCACAGCATCAACCACTGCAACAATGGCAATGGGTGATGCTATTGCGGTGGCATTGCTATCAAAGAGAGGATTTAAGGAAGAAGACTTTGCATCTTTCCACCCCAGAGGAAGCATCGGCAAGAAACTTCTCATCAAGGTTAAAGACCTTATGCATAAAGGTGATGAAATTCCAAAGGTTTCACCTGAAACTCCAATGTCAAAAACTGTGCTGGAGATGTCTTCAAAAAGGCTTGGGCATACAGTTGTTATTGATAGCGAAGGCAGGTTGGCAGGAGTAATAACGGATGGAGATGTAAGAAGGGGATTAGAAAAATGGGGAGGAAAACTTTTTGAGATGACCGCCGGAAAGGTAATGACGAAAAATCCCAAGACTGTTTCTGCTGAAGAACTTGCAGCAAAGGCGGTATCTATTATGGAAAGCTGTTCAATAACAGCGCTTGTTGTTCCTGATAATAAGGGACGACCGGTCGGCTTCATTCACCTGCATGACATACTCAGACAGGGGATAGTCTAAAGAAGACTATTTTCGGTGACTAAACAGTTATTCAGACACTAATTTTTTAAAAAATTTGTATTGATTTTTCTCAGAGAAATCGCTTAACCCAAATAATGCAATTGGATAATGCAGATGTTGAGAAAAAATTAATTTTTCGATACCTTAGTGTAC
>MHEF01000071.1:1105-1335 GCA_001805125.1 Nitrospirae bacterium RBG_13_39_12 | reverse complement strand
CGCATATTTTTATCCATAAAACAAATAAAAATAATCTCGATAATTCATCGAGTTAAATAAATTTTTGAGCAATGTCTGCATTATTCGGGTTAAGTAGATTTAAAATAATATAATCTTAGTTAACCCGGAAAATGCAATTCATTCAATTTGAAGTAAGCATATGTGCAGAAAAAGCATTACCAGCAGCTCCTTTGTAAGACACTTGATATTCAGTTAAACTCATATTTTTA
>MHEF01000071.1:0-1097 GCA_001805125.1 Nitrospirae bacterium RBG_13_39_12 | reverse complement strand
AAATTGATAACCATGAATATCCAAATTCTGCTTTGTAAAGGTTTTTCTGCACATATGCCTGCTTTGGTCATCAGATAAATGCAGTTTTCGGGTTAACAGGGATGTATTACAGCACACCCAACAATCTTCGGTGCTACATATTTTGTCTTTTTCACTTTGCACCTCCTTTTGTTAGTTACTCCACTTATATATTATGTACTCTTATATATTATGTACTATCTACTAAGGATTATTCACCGTAAAGTTCTCCGAAGTAACATATTCCTGGGAATCAATATAATAAGTATCTACACCCTGGGTAACCGTATTCCTCACCTTGAACCGTACCTGAATATCATTCTGTTCCCCACCTAATCCTGACACATCAGAATGTCTTGTATCCCAGGTAAAGCTGTATTGTGGAGCAGCACTAAGGAACTCACCAGATGTATAGTTAGAACCATTATTATTCTGCCAGCCGGAGGACAGGCATCCGGAACTGTCTCCAGTGAGAGGAGGATTGAAACTAAAGCCTCCGTCTATTGAATATTCAAAATCATACAATGTGTATCTGTCTGTGTCATTGTTATCAAAGTCAGAAAAAGCAAATTTGACTGCATCTGCCATAACATACTCGTCTGCATCATTGGTCAATACAACGGTTCCTGATGTGCCAATAGCGAATTTGTATGTCCCGAGGTAATTCCACAGATTACCATTAATCTCTTGGTTTACATCAATAGTTACCGATCCCCCATCATAATTAATGGTATATGGCGCATCTGTAGCCCGATTTGTATTTTCTACCCACCATGCATAGACTTTATAATAACCTGCAAATGTAATATTGGGAATCCATGTGCACGTAGATAGATTACTCCCACCAGTATCCCCAACAGCGTAGTGCTGATCTCCGCTATATCCTTCTATTGTAGAATATGACCAGCTATTAGTACCGTTATAGAAGGTTGCTGATGAATCGTTTAATATTATATCTGGCACTACTGGTATGAAACCTGAAAATGTTCCATTTACCCAGTCACCAGGGTCTTTAACCTTAAAAGTAATCGTAACGTTCCCATTTGTATCCGACACACACTGTGATGACGGAATAATAT
>MHEF01000070.1:1792-25044 GCA_001805125.1 Nitrospirae bacterium RBG_13_39_12 | reverse complement strand
TCTTTTTCCATCTTAATTTATTTTCAATCCGTATTTCTATTTGTATCCTTTTATAAAAACTCTTAAATTTTTCCAGTATTTTTAATACCTCTCAACAATCCTCGGCGTAATAAAAATCAGAAGTTCGTTTGTGGTTGTCGTTTCCTTATCTTTTTTGAACAGCCACCCAAGGAAAGGAACATTCATTAAACCCGGTACACCTGTCTGTGAATCATCAGTCATTACCTTGTACAACCCTCCGATGACAATGGTTTCACCATTCTTTATAAGTACGTTAGTAATTGCCTCTTTTTTATCTGTCCCGGGAACACCCTCAACAGATGGGACAGTTGGGTCAAGTTCTTCTTTTTTAATCTCAATTTTCATGGATATGGATTCGTCAGGCCGTATGTGTGGCTCAACTTTCATCTCTATTGTAACATCCTTGTATTCAGTAGATATTTGCCCTGAAGTCACATCTATTTTACGGACAGGAATGCTTTTGCCCTGCAAGATTTTCGCCTCTTCTTTGTTCAAAGTTAATATCCTTGGATTTGAGATGACCTTGCCCTCTCCAATTGTCTGGATTGCTGCAAGTTGCATGTCAAGTCCGAGTGTTTTTGAAGGGTTCAGAATACCAAAAGTGATGCCGGAACCGGACCCGGGGCCTACAACTGCTGGCACGTCAACAAGATAGTTGCCTCCCGTGAATGGGCCTGTGCCCAATCCGGAAAAACCACCAATTGAAGAAAGGGTATTGGTTGCGCTGAAATTCACTCCCCACTGTATTCCGAACTCCGACTCCCGTCTTGTATTAACCTCAACAATTCTTGCCTCTATCATCACCTGTGCTGTTGCTTTGTCGAGGGTTGGAAGGAGGTTCTCAATTTCTGTTAAAGCAGACGGTACATCATTAACAATCAGGGAGCTAGTCCTGTCATCAACGCTGGTGTTTCCTTTTTCCGATAACAACTTTGATTGTTTAATAGTCGTTTCGACTTCTTTAACATCAGCATAGCTTATTGGATAAATTCTGGTTTCTAAGGGCTCTGCCTTTATCTCTGCTTCCATTGCTTTAGACTTCTCATCACTTTCCCTCGCAAAGATAGTATGTGGAGCAATCCTTATAATATTCCCTTCAACGGATTTTCCAAGGCTAAAGCTTTTTAGAATAGTATCGAGTGCCTGATTCCAGGGCACATTTTTAAACTGCATGGTACATTTACCTTTTACATCAGGATGTATAAACATGTTGCACCCGCTTATATTGGCGAACAACCTTAATATAGGCACTATATCCTGATCCTGAAAATCAAGGTTGATATTCTCTTTACCTTCCAGATACTCGCCGCATCTGCCTGCTACGAGCATTTCAGGTTCTTTTGATTCTTCATCACCTGTAATAATCTCAGCCCGTTCTTCGGATTTTTGGGCTGAGGCCGAAGCAGAAGCAGGTTCACTGTCTAACCTTTGTAAAGCCACTACAATAGAGTCCCTGTTCGAAGTAACGTCAAAATTTGTTTTTTCCTGAAGGTCGATAACAAGTCTTACCTTGTCAAGATATTTGCCAGCACGAATCCCTGTAACAGGTGATACTATAGTATTTGGAACAGGAGTGCTCATTATTACATCAGGGATATCCAATACAATGCGGTCACCTAATGGGAGGACATTGGGTATCATGGAACCATTACCTTTAATCAGAATATTAACGGTGTCAGCATACTTTTCAAATGAGATGCTGGATATTTCTGTAGCCTTCGGAAGCGGTTTCTCCTCTACAGCAACAGGTACGGGTTCGTATATTTTTTCTTTTACCATTGGAACTTCTTTAGGTGGTTCTTCTTTTATTTTGACTGTCAGTACATTGTCTTTATATTCCTGTTCAACTATGGAAGGCGTTTGAATCAATACTTCAAGTCTAGCTAAATAAGACGGGGATTCAACTTGGGAAGGATCTATTTCTGTTATGCCTCCCTTGTTAGAAACGATTTTATTAATAAAGGAACCTAACTCAACGTCAGGAAGGTCAATTATTATCTTATATGGATCGCCAGGTCTGTATAGAGTGTAAGTAAATGGCTTGTTGGCAGTTATAGTTACTGTGTAATCCTGAATGTCTATTCCTGTTATTAGAGTGGCTTCCTGAGGCTGTTCCAAAGGTTGCCCTGCGTCACCACCGGTTGTGGTTGTTGCACACCCCAAAAAAACAAAAAGAATTGAGCATAGTAATAAATATAATAAAATAAGAATATTCCTTTTCATTATTCCTCCTCCTTATGGAGTTTCAATTCAGTAACCTTTGGTTTTAATTCACCTCTATAATCTTTGATATATTCCGTGATGATTACTTCGTTTGGCGTTATCTTATCCACCTTGCCGCCTTCAAGTCCTAACGCGATCCCTTCTGTAATTGTATAAGTCTTTTTGTCAGGCAAAAAGACAAGCGCATAATATTTGTCTTTATCAGATGCAATTGCTATCAGAATTATCTCATCTACTCCAAAACTTTCCATAGGAGATGATCCTTTCTTCCTAGTAGATATTTGCTTTGGTATTACAATAAGGGGCATGAAAGGGTCTCTCCTTCCTCTTGATTCATAAAAATATTCTTCCTTGGTTACCTTATATGCCTCTTGTGATTCTTTTGTATCTGTTTCCATCCCCTTTATTCCTGTCTTTTCCGCCATCGGTTTTTGCACAGTCGTTACCTCTTTTTTACAGGCAACAAAGGTTAGTACCAGAAAAATACACAGTGTAAAATATATTATTCTTTTTTCCATCAGCTTTTGCCTAATTCTTCCTCCGGTATTGCTGAAAACGTCGTAGCAGTAAACGTAATATTAAGTATTACGTTCTCTTTTTCTGTTTTCGGGTTACCCAGTTTTATGTTGGAAATATTTACTATTCTGTTAAGCTTTGTCAGGCTGCTATAGAAATAACCAAGGTTGTGATAGCTCCCCTCAAGAATCACACTAACAGGAATCTGATATACTATTCCGCTTGGGTGAGTGCTCTTTGCCTGCGGTTTCCAGGATAATATTTTAAGCCCTGACCTGAGGGCAAGTTCTGACACCTGTCTCAGCAAGCTGGACACTTCCTTCTCTTCAGGCAACTGCTCTTTCAATGCGTTGAGTTTTTTCCTGAGTTTCTCATTTTCCGAGGTTAGTTGCGGGAGTTTTTCAGCCTTCAACTGACTCTTAGCTATCTCAGCATCCTGTTGTGATATTTTTTCATCATAGGACTTAATCTCTTTGCTTTTAGGTGAGATACCAATGAAATAAACAGCAACTACAATAATTATAGCAGGTATTATTGCAATTATAATCTTTGCGTATGAAGGTATTTTATTAATATCGAGTTTAATCTTTAGAGCCATATCATGCCTTAACGTTAAAAGTTAGTTTAAACATATAAAGTGGAATTTTTTCCACGATTGTACTAACTGATTCCTGCAGGTAAACTTCAGTGAACATGCTTGAATTCTTCACATTATCCACAAATGCGACAATATCAGGATTTGTAAAGCCATAACCGCTTAACGATATGTTTGCACCGGATGCAGTCATTGCTGAAATCCAGATGCCGGTTGGTATAATATCACTTATTTCATCTAGAACCTTGACAGGAACACTCTTGTTCTTACTGAGCTGTTCGATAATTTCATTCCTCTGCTGGATGGTCCTGTTAAGCTTTTCAAAATTTTCTACCGCTTTTATCTTCTCCTTTAGCTCTGCTATCAATCTCTCATTATCTGCAAATTTCGTCTTTCTTGCATTCAGCTGAGAGCTATAAAAGAAAGTGAGATATGCCATTACAACGCCTGCAATGAGCGTTGCAATCACCATGATAATTATGAATGCAGGTATCGGTTTAGCCTTCTTTTTCCTCTTTAAAGGTATAAGGTTTACCTTAATCATCTGTCACCAGGACGCCTCAGGGCTAATCCAGCTGCTACAGCTGCTATCGGGCCCAGTTCTTCAATATAGGTTACATCAAATCTTTTCGGTATCTTAATGTTTTTAAAGGGTTCCATGACCCTTACTTCTATCCCTATTTTATCTGCGAGGATTCGTGGGAAATCCTTTATGAGAGCACAGCCTCCGCTAAGAATCACTTCATTAATTTCTTCATGGAAATACTCTAATGAACGATTAACTTCTCCAATTATTTCCTCTGATGCTAAATCCATAACAGAAAGGGCATCCTGTGGGGTTACATTCTCTACCGGCTCACCTTTTTTAAGCCTTTCAGCTACCTCAAAAGTCAGATTAAACTCCCTTTGCAGAGCCTCTGTGTGCAGATTGCTTCCGACCGCACTATCTCTTGTAAAAACTGAGATACCACCTTTTAGGATGTTCAAGTTTATTGTACTTGCTCCGATATTCACTAAAGCAATGTTTTTGTCCGGCTCAATTTCATAATTAACCTCATAAATATTTTCAAGCGCGAATGAATTAACATCAACTATCAGGGCGTTAAGACCTGACTCTTTAACAACTGTCAGGTATTCATTTATTATATCTTTCTTTATTGCAACGAGGATAACGTCCATCTGACCAGGTTCCTCTTTTGGTCCAAGGATCTGGAAGTCAAGGTTTACATCGTCTATATCGAATGGTATATACTGCTCTGCCTCGAATTTTATGGATTCGGATAGTTCCTCTTCGGACATCTCAGGTAAGGATACTCTTTTGATTATTACGGAAGAGTGACCGGCCATGCTAATAGCAGCTTCTTTGGTCTTTATTTTTGCTTTTCTTATCAATTCCTTTAGGGAATCGACAAGCCGAAGAGAGTCTATTATCGAACCGTCAACAATAAGTTCAGGCAAAAGGGGCACCATATCAAACAGCTCAAGTTCATATCCACCTTTTGTATCTTTAAGTTGTACAACCTTAAGATAACCTGAGCCAATGTCCAATCCGATAGAACTTTTCCTACCGAATACCATAGCTTATTGAATACCAGAAAAATAATATCTTGTCAAGTATTTTTTTAATATAAATAAGAAGATTCGAGATAAATATTAATAAATTAGTTTAACAATGTGACGTAAATCACAAAAAAGAGCATTAAGACCTTTTTTGATTTTTATTTAACTTCATAATTTAAAGAGTCCTTAGAAGCCTTTCGATTTCTATAATATCATCATAATTATTTTTATTTTTTTTAATTTTTCCTATACCGAATAAGATATTATCAGGGCTTTTAAGCCTTACATATTGATTAAAATTTACATTTTTGCATGATACCCATCCCTCACTTCTCTCAAATCCTTCTCTGTCTAACCATGGGGAAACAACGGGCATACCATTCCTTGCCTTATAATAAGAATCCTCATCGAGTATTACCTCTCTTAGATGTGAAATCGCAGAATCTATTGAATATATGGAATCTTTTCGGCATTTTAGATCTTCAATTGAAGCCGAATTCTCAATCCTGAAGATACCCACCTTAGTCCGCACTAATGAAACCATATGTGCACCAACACCAAGGGCATTTCCAACATCATCGCAAAGAGTTCTAATATAAGTTCCTTTCGAACACGATATCCTAAAATCAACATAAGGCATGGCAAAATATACAATTTCCATTTTGTAAATATTAACTGTTCTCTCCGGTCTGTTTATTTCTATTCCTTTTCTTGCAAGTTTGTAAAGGGGCTGTCCGTTCATTTTTACTGCAGAATACATTGGCGGGATCTGTTTCACCTGACCTGTAAATTGATCCAGTGTTTTCCTTATGTCAATCTCTTTTAAAAAAGTATAGTCTGTTTTTTTTAGTATTCTGCCTGTGGAATCATATGTATCGGTTTTTTCACCGAGTTTTAACCGCACAAGATATTCCTTATCAAGGTCTGATAAAAATCTGGTAAACTTTGTTGCTTCATTCAGACATATAATAAGCACGCCGGTTGCTATCGGGTCAAGTGTTCCCGCATGTCCTGCCTTTCCTGCTGAAAAAAGCCGTTTTACCTTAGTTACAGCTCTCTGTGACGATATGTTTTCAGTTTTATTTAGATTTATAACGACATTTTCTGCATCCATTAAATACCCCGCTGAATAGCAAGTCTCCTGAGTTTAAAAAACCGTTTGTAAAATTAAGAATATGCGGACTGAACTTTTAGTTGCATTATATCGTTAAATAATGCAGCATCAAAATTATTACATGTAACTTCTAACCGCTTTTATCAAAGATTTCTTTGCAGATTCGAGATTTGACTTTATCTTATAACCCGATGCGTTTTTGTGACCGCCACCTTCAAAAAGCTTCGCGATTCTTGCAACATCTATATTACCCCTGGATCGTAAACTTACTTTCCAGTAATTATTACTTACCTCCCTGAAAAAAGCTGATATTTTAATATCCTTCATCATCCTTGGAAAACTGGAAAAATTCTCAGTGTCTGCAGGTCCTGTGCCTGTTTTTTTAAACATCTCTCTCGTAACAAAGGTCATAGCGATATAATCTCTTATTTCAAGGGTATTTAATGTACTTATAAATAAAGCGAATCTTTTTTCAGACCATATTTCATAAAGATGCTTTGATACATATGATGCATTTGCACCGGCATCTATAAGTTCAGCACTAACTCTTAAAACTTCTGCAGATGTGTTGCTGTATCTGAATGTCCCTGTATCAACGGCAATAGCAGAATAAAGGTTTATAGCAATATCTTTTGTAATTTTAATGCCTAATTTCTTTAACAAATAAAATATCATTATTCCGGTCGCTGCCGCTTCTGGCTTAATCCATCTTATATCGCCGTAGAATCCTTCTGTTTTATGGTGGTCTATAACAGCAGAATGCCTGAAGTTCAGTCCTTCAATTCCGGCCCTCTCCAGACTATTGCAATCTAAAAGAACAACAGGTGACTGACGGCTGATTTTCGGTGGTATTGAATTTTTAAACTTTTTATAGCCGGGAAGGAAATGATAAAAATCGGGGATATTATCTTTGTCATAAAGAATGGTCTTTTTGCCAAGAGTTTCCAGTGCCATTGAGAGAGCAATGGAAGAACCAATTGCATCAGCCTCCGGATTAATATGGGTAGCTATCAAGAACTTGTCTTCCTTCTTTAAAAATGAGAGCAGCTCTCGAGGAACCTTCAGAGCTTTGGATTTATCTATTTCCTTCACCTTGCTCTTCTATCTTTTTTAATAGTTTGTCTATCTTGTCCCCATACTCGATCGAGCTATCGAGCATGAACTCAATACTGGGTATGGATTTCATCCTGAGTCTTTTTGATAGTTCAGAGCGTATAAAACTTTTTGCAGAATTCAATATATCAAGTGTGGTTTTCTTATCTTCATTTTTTAGCACACTTACAAAGATCTTTGCCATTTTAATATCATCCGTGACATCAACTCCTGTAATTGTTATGAATCCGATTCGCGGGTCTTTAAGTCTATGGATGGCTATGTCTGCTATTTCCTCTCTCAGAAGATCACTGACCCTCTGAGAACGTTTATATGGAAGCATAATTAAAGCTTTGCAGCTACCTTTTCAATAATATAAGCCTCTAAAATATCTCCAACCTTGATATCATTAAAATTTTCTATTACTATGCCGCACTCGTATCCCGCCTGTACTTCTTTTACATCTTCTTTAAATCTTTTAAGGGAAGCAATCTTGCCTTCGTACACAATAATACTGTCCCGGATAACCCTTATGCCGTCACTTGAGCGGACTATATATCCATCGAGCACATAACAACCTGCAATTGTTCCAATCCTTGATATCGCAAATGTTTCACGTACTTCTGCCCTGCCAATCGCTTTCTCTTTAAGCATAGGTTCAAGGAGTCCTTCCAATGCTTTTTTAACATTATCGATTGCTTCGTATATCACATTATAGAGTCTGATATCAACGCCTTCTTTTTCCGCAGTCTGTGAGACAACGGGATCGGGTCTTACATTGAAACCTATTATAATTGCACTTGAGGCAGCTGCAAGCATAACATCCGATTCATTAATGCCGCCAACAGATGAGTGAATAACCTTGACCTTTACCTGTGGATGTATAATATTTTCCAAGGCTTCTTTTATAGCTTCAACAGACCCCTGGACATCACCCTTTATAATTATATTAAGCTCTTTTATCATTCCCTCTTTTATCTTTGCGTACAGTTCATCGAGGGTAAGTTTTCTTGTCTTTTCAACATCTGCAAATTTTTGTTTCTGCTGCCTTGCGAGAGCAATCTGCCTTGCCCTTTTTTCTTCTTCAACAACTGTAAAGATATCTCCCGCAGACGGCACATCCTGGAATCCGATTACCTCAACAGGGGTCGAAGGTCCTGCATTGGAAATCCTTTTGCCGGTATCGTCGATTAATGCCCTTACCTTTCCTGCATGGATACCTGCAAGAAATGCGTCACCAATATTGAGGTTACCTGATTGAACAAGCACAGTAGCAACCGGCCCTCTGCCTTTATCAAGCTTCGCCTCGATAATTGTGCCGCGTGCTTTCCTGTCAGGATTGGCTTTCAGTTCCATTACCTCTGCCTGCAGCAGTATCATTTCAAGCAGGTGTTCAATTCCCAAACGTTTTTTTGCAGATACCTCGACAAAGATGTTTTTACCACCCCATTCTTCCGAGATTATGCCATGCTCTGCAAGCTCATTTTTCACCTTTGAAATGTTTGCTTCTGGTTTATCGATCTTGTTTATCGCTATAACAATTGCAACGTTAGCTGCCTTAGCATGGTTAATGGCCTCAATAGTCTGGGGCATTACACCATCATCTGCAGCTACGACAAGAACTACTATATCTGTAACTTTTGCTCCCCTTGCCCTCATTGAGGTAAATGCCTCATGACCTGGGGTATCCAGGAATACTATATCTTTTTTCTTCAGATTAATTTTATATGCGCCAATATGTTGTGTGATGCCACCGGCCTCGGTCTCTGTAACCTTTGTTTCCCGTATTGCATCGAGGAGAGATGTTTTACCATGGTCAACATGACCCATTATGGTTATAACAGGAGGTCGTGGCAATAATTTATCAATATCTTCAGGTGCCTCTTCAACAACAGTATCTTCCTCAACAGGATAGGGTTCAAGTTTTATTCCAAAACTGTCTGCAACTAACAATGCTGCATCGGTGTCAACAGACTGGTTTATTGTTGGCATATATCCCAATTCCATAAACTTCTTTATAACATCAGACAGCTTGACACTAATAATTTCTGCGAATTCCTTTACAGTCACCCCCTCGGGCAGTTTAAGTATCTTCTTCCTTGGCAATACGGGCTGGATATAGGGTTTTCGTTCTTCTTTATGAAATGTTTTAACCTTCCCTGACTTCCTGAACGGTTTTTGTTCATACCATCTTTTAGGCTCTATCTTCCTGATAGTCTGGAATGCCCTTTGCATTCCTGGTTTTGTCTTGAACTTCTCCATCTTTTCAGTTTCTATTTCCTTTTTGAATCTATCAGGAATCTTTAATTCTTCTTCCTCTGGAGGCAATTGTTCCTCATGTTTCGCAATCTCAGGCAGTATTTCAGGCTCTTCTTCAATTTCAGGTTTGGTTGGTCCTGCTTTTTCCTTAGGTAATTTCTCAACTGAAGGCTTAACAGGTTTTTTTACAGCTAAATCTCTCTTAGGGACAACTTTTTGTGGTAGTTTAACAGACTTCTTTCGGAATATGTCTTCTATTTTTTTGGCGATTTCAGTTTCAATGCTGGAAGTATGGATTTTACCTTTTATCCCGAGCTTTGAAATCTCGCCGAGTATAGTCTTGCTTGTAAGACCTAACTTTTTTGCCAGTTCATAAATTCTTATCTTTGACATTATTCTTACGCTCTACTTTCCGATAAGATATCAACAGGAGTGAAATGAAGAGTTGTTTCTACACTTTTTCATTCACTAACTATTAATTATTTTTTCACAAGTAATCCTTGTAACATTAAACACAACATGTTATCATAATAAACCTTTTTAATGCAATGAACGTTTGAGGGAGGATAAAGAAAATGGCTAGTTGTTCTGTATGCGGGAAACAAAGGATAGTCGGTAATAATGTCAGCCACTCTAATAAAAAAACCAAGAAACAGATATTGCCTAACCTGCAAAGGATACGTGTAATTACTGATACCGGGATTAAAAGGCTTTATGTATGTACCAGGTGTCTCCGGTCAGGGATGGTTAAGAAGGCAGTTTAGTGAGGAGAGCAGATTCCCTAATTATCCCTTTGATCAGGGAATTAGGGATTAAAGATGATTTGATACTTGCCGAGATCAAGAAGAATTGGCACAAAATATTCAATAAGCCGCTTTCATATCACATGTATCCATTTAAGTTTTCCAACGGAGAAATCCTTATTAATGTTGATTCGCCTGTGTGGCTACAAGAATTAAATCTTCGTAAAGAAGAAATTTTAAGGAAGATGAACTCCTATGAAGTTAAGACTATAAGATTCAGACTCGGCAGGGTATCAACAAAGCCAGAAGTCAGAAGTCAGAAGTCAGAAGTCAGAAAACCCACACATGAAGAGCTCTCTTATATAGAAGATACAGTTTCTAAAATTGATGATGAAGCACTCAGGGAAACCGTCAGAAGGACAATAGAAAAGGCGATTACTTCAAACAGAGGAAAAGTAAGGCTGTAAAATCATTGGATTAAAACTTTTCACTTCTTACTTTTACCTTACTAATAAGACCATAAATAAAGCCACATCTGTCATTCCCGCTCTTGTCACCGCTTTGTCGGTGATCGGGCGAGTCTCCTCAGCGACTCGCCGAGGAGAGAATCTTTCTGAGAAAAAAATAATTCTGGACTGATCCTTGAAAAGCAAGGACAAGAGCCGGAATGACAAAATTGACATGTGAATGTGGTTATACTTATGAACTCCTTAGTATTTATGCTGAATCCACCTGTTTCTCATAAATAAGTATCGGTTTTTCATTCTTCAGGATGGTTTCCTCATTAATCAGGCATTCCTTGATGCCTTTCTGTGACGGTATTTCATACATTACATCCAGCATTATCTCTTCGAGTATTGCTCTTAATCCCCGCGCACCGCTCTTACGATGAATAGCCTTCTTTGCTATAGCTGATAGTGCTCCGCTTGTAAATTTAAGCCTTACATCATCAAACAAAAGGAGTTTTTGATATTGTTTTACCAAGGCATTCTTTGGTTCTGTCAATATTTTTATTAAAGCCGACTCGTCAAGCTCGTCAAGAGCTGCTACAACAGGCATCCTTCCGACAAACTCGGGTATAAATCCGTATTTTATCAGATCTTCAGGTTCAACAAGGCTTAGTGTTTCTCCTATCTTTTTCTCCTTTTTTACCTTGATATCAGAGACAAACCCCACGATTTTTTGCCCGGTTCTCTGCTCTATTATGGTATCAAGACCGATAAAGGCACCGCCGCATATGAAGAGAATATTTGTTGTATCAACCTGAACGAATTCCTGCTGCGGGTGCTTCCTTCCACCCTGAGGCGGGATACTGGCCAATGTCCCTTCGATTATCTTGAGAAGGGCTTGCTGAACACCTTCGCCTGAAACGTCCCTTGTTATAGACGGGTTCTCTGATTTCCTGCTTATCTTATCAATTTCATCGATATATATTATGCCTCTTTGTGCCCGTTCAATATCATAGTCCGCTGATTGAAGTAATTTCAGTATTATATTTTCGACATCCTCCCCAACATATCCTGCTTCTGTAAGAGTTGTTGCATCAGCTATTGCAAATGGCACATCAAGCATCCTAGCCAATGTCTGGGCAAAAAGTGTCTTGCCGGTACCTGTTGGTCCTATGAGAAGTATATTACTTTTTTGAAGTTCAACATCAGACTCTGAAGGGTTATATATCCTTTTGTAGTGATTATGCACAGCTACAGACAGTATTCTCTTCCCCCTCTCCTGCCCTATAACGTAATCGTTAAGGAATTGGTGTATTTCCTTTGGTGTTGGTAGCTTCGGTAATACGGGGCCTTTTATTTCTTCATGAAGTGAATCCGCTATTATATCATTACACAGTTCAACACACTCATTGCATATATAAACGGTAGGACCTGCAATAAGTTTCTTAACTTCGGCATGTCCCTTACCGCAGAACGAGCATTTGAGTGTACTCTCATCCTTTTTAGCCATTTACTTTTCCCTGTTTAATACTGCTGATTACTTCATCAACGATCCCGTATTCTTTTGCCTCTTCCCCGGACATGAAGAAATCCCTGTCAGTATCCGTCTGTATTTTTTCTAGAGACTGACCGGTATGAATTGCGAGTATCTTGTTAAGTGTTTCTTTCATCCTTAATATTTCACGGGCGTGGATTTCAATATCCGTAGCCTGTCCCTGAAACCCTCCCATTGGCTGGTGTAACATGATCCTTGAGTTAGGCAAAGCAAATCTCTTACCCTTTGTCCCAGCGGAAAGTAATAATGCCCCCATACTCGCTGCCTGTCCTATGCAGTAAGTTGCGATGCCCGGCTTCACATATTGCATCGTGTCATATATTGCAAGGCCGGAGGATACTATACCACCGGGCGAATTAATATATATATGGATATCCTTTCCCGGATCTTCAGTCTGAAGAAACAGAAGCTGTGCGATAACCATGTTCGCAATATGGTCATCTATTATGGTACCTACAAAAATGATCCTGTCTTTAAGGAGTCTTGAATAAATGTCATACGCCCTCTCGGAACGACCTGTCTGCTCAATAACTATAGGAATAATACTCATTTATTCTCCTTTCTTAACTGCTGCTTTAGATAGAAGCAGATCCATAACTTTATCTTCAAAGATTGAATGTTTCAGGCCTTCCAGAGAACCTTCCTTATAATTATAGAAGTTCCTGACTGTTTCCGGTGTGGTCGAAAGCCTCTGCGCAATCAAAGAAATCCTATCATTCAGTTCTTCATCCGTTACCGTAATCTTCTCCTTTTGACCTATGGTTTCTACGATTATTGAAGCACGCACGTTTTTTAAAGCTTTCTCTTTAAGCTCAGTCCGTAATTTATCCAGGTCCTCCTGGGACGGAGTTGCACCCGCTTTTCCCTTTTCAAAGCTGTCAGTCTCCGGAGTTGTTTCCCCTGATTTCTTTTGTGACAAACTTTCCTGCATCACAAGTGATTCCAGTTCCCTTTCTAACAGGGTTTCCGGCACTTCAAAATCATGGGGTTCAAGAATCTTGCTTAAAATTTCTGCCTTCTGTAACCTTGCAGCATGCTCTTTTTTTAAAGCACGTATTTTCTCTTCTATTTTTCCCTTCATTTCATCAATGTTTTCAAAACCGATGTCTTTTGCAAAATCATCGTCAATTTCAGGCAGGTTTTTCCTCTTTACCTCGCTTATCATCACTTTGATATCAACCTTCTTCCCGGCAAGTTCTTTCGTCTTGTAATTATCGTCGAATGTGGTTGTGAACTCGATGGATTCACCTTTTTTCTTCCCCATCACTTTCTCCATTATGTCCAGTGGGAATATCTCATTACCCATCTTCGATACCTGTTCTTTCAGTGATGAATCGGATTCTTCTCCGGCAACGTTACAGTCAAGATACTCAAACGAGACAAGATCATTCATTTCCACAGCTTTTTCAGCAACCTCATAAACTGCTTTTTCTTCCTGAAGCCTTTTTATGTAAATATCCATATCTGTAACATCTACATCAACAGGAAAATCTTTAACCTCTATATTTTCGTAATTAATATTCTCAACCTTCGGCATCACTTCAACTGTAATTGAGATATTAATGGGATTGTTTCTCTTGAAATCCAGACGTTCGTCAACCACTGGCATTGTGACAGGCATAAGTTCAGCTTCTTTCAACGCCCTGCTGAAATATTCAGGGATTATCTTATCAAGCACCTCTGCCTCAACCTCTTTCCCAAAACGCTTTTCTATTAAATTAACTGGGGCCTTGCCAGGTCTGAAGCCGGGAATCTTAGCCTTCTGCCTGACCTTCTTAAGAGAATCTTCTATCTCCTTTTCAATCACATCCGATGGTATCTCTATCTTGAGACGCTTTTTTGTGGCATTAATATCTTCTACTGACTTGAGCAATTCATCCTCCTTGGTTTTATTTAATTTAAAATACATATTGAAACTTTGTCAATTTAACGTATATATCTTATAAGAAATTAGTACCCCGAAAAATGCAATTAACGGCAGGCATGTGTGCAGCAAAAGCTCTTGTGCAGTTCCTTTGTGAGCGGTTTAATGACCCGGATTTCCTGCACGTTTTCATTCATATCGTTTAGATACCATACAGACGTAAATTCTGCGTTTAAGAGGTTTTGATGCATATGTGTCTGCCATCTTTCTATCCAAATGCTTTTTTCGGGTTAGTCTATTATGATAACATTTACAAGATTTATCATTTAAATGCATAAATTTATCTTTTCTGATTCCATAAGTTATAATTTCCTGTGAACCTTTATCTCATTGATGGAAACTCCTATGTCTACCGCGCCTATTATGCGATAAGGGGACTTTCAAACTCTAAGGGCCTTCCAACAAACGCAATCTATGGCTTTACAAATATGCTTCTCAAAATCATCAGGGAAAAGAAGCCTGACAGCATCGTAGTATCCTTTGATTCGCCTGTCCCAACAGAAAGACACAGGATTTATGAAGAGTACAAGGCCCAGAGGCCGGAAATGCCCGAAGACCTTGTTGAGCAGATGCCGTATATAAGGAAAATAATATCTGCTCTTAACATAAGTGTTTTCGAGTTAGCAGGATACGAGGCGGATGACATTATCGGCACGATTGCAAAAAAGGCGGAATCCCAACAAATAAATGTTTTTATTGTTACTGGCGATAAGGATATGCTGCAGCTTGTTGGAACAGGTATTAAAATTTATGACCCGATGAAAGACAGGATCCTTGACGAAGAATATGTAAAAGAGAAATTTGGCATTGGGCCAGAGAGGGTTACAGAATTTATGGCTCTTACAGGAGACGCTGTTGACAATATTCCCGGCATTAAAGGGGTCGGTGAAAAAACAGCTAAAGAACTTCTTTCAGAGTTTAAAAGCCTTGAAGAACTTTTGAACAATACAATCAGGATAAAAAAAGACAAACTAAAGCAGTTAGTATCTGAAAATGCCGACGCTGTATGGTTAAGCAAAAAACTTGCTACTATTGACACATCAGTCCCTATTGACATTGATACCGAAGAATTCCTGTTAAGAGATCCTGATTGGCCATCACTCTTATCACTATTTATTGAATTCGAGTTTGGCAGCCTTATAAAGCTCATTCCATCCGGCATATCCAGCGAAACAATCTATGAAACAGTACTTTTAATAGAAAGAGTCAAGGAAATATCAGCACTGGTAAAGAAAAAGTTTGCCTTTGATATTGAGACATCCGCCTCTGGCGTAAGCAGAAGCCCCGGGAATGGAGGTCTTGTTGGAATAGCATTATGTATAGAGAAAGGGCATGCCTTCTATATTCCTGTTTCCCATTTTTATCCAGGTGTTCCTTTGCAGATAAATAAAAAAGGCATATTAGGTGTGTTTTCGCAAATCTTTGAGGACGAGAAGACAGCAAAGATCGGACATAACATGAAATACGACATAACGATCCTCAAACGTGAAGGCATTCAGGTAAAAGGACTATTGTTCGACACGATGATCGCATCATACCTGATCAATCCAAATAAGCCGAACCATAGTCTTGAAGAGATTTCCCTGGAATATCTCTCACGCAGAAAAAAGACTTTAATGGAAGTCCTTAACAAAAAGAGTTCCTTTTCAGAGGTTTCTCTTGAAGAGGCTGCTTTCTATGCATCTGAAGCTGCGAGTCTCAGCCTTGAACTAAAGGAAATACTGTTTAGTGCCCTGGCAGAAAATAATCTTGAAAGTATCTACTTTGATGTAGAGATGCCGCTTATTTATGTACTTGCTGATATTGAAGAAGAAGGGGTTAAAATTGATCCTAATAAACTTCAGGAGATTTCCAAAGAACTTGAAAGGGAGCTTGACGGGATTCAAAAAAGGATTTATTTTCTTGCCGGAGAGGAATTCAACATCAATTCACCAAAACAATTAAGCAATGTCTTGTTTCATACCCTTGGATTTCAGCCGAGGAAAAAGACAAAAACAGGTTATTCCACTGATATGAGCATACTTGCAGAGCTTGCTGAAACCGATGAATTTCCCGGAGAGATAATTAATTACAGGAGTCTGAGTAAACTCAAAACAACGTATATAGATGTTCTGCCGACACTTGTCAATTCAAAAACAGGGCGCATACATACCTCATTCAACCAGACAGCTACAGCTACGGGAAGACTTAGCAGCAGTGAACCAAACCTGCAGAATATTCCCATAAAAGGAGACTGGGGCGTACGTATAAGAGAGGCATTCATAGCAGAAGAAGGCAATCTTTTGCTTTCAGCGGATTATTCACAAATTGAATTGAGGATACTTGCCCACCTGAGCAATGACGAGGTGCTTATCGATGCTTTCAGAAATAACCTTGACATCCATGCAAGAACTGCTTCTGAAATATTTTCAATCCCTGTAGATAAGGTAACTCCAGATATCAGGAGGATTGCAAAGACAGTAAACTTTGGAGTCATTTACGGGATATCGCCGTTTGGCTTGTCTGAAACACTCAGCATCACGAGGGATTTAGCAAAAAAATATATTGATCAATATTTCAATAGACATCCCGGTGTTAAAAAGTATATAGAAAAAACCATTGACGAGGCAAGGAATAAGGGTTATGTATCAACACTTTTCGGAAGGAGACGCGCAATACCGGAGATTAAAAGCAAAAATTCAAATATAAGACAGCAGGGTGAAAGGCTTGCTATAAATTCTCCAATACAGGGGACAGCAGCAGATATTATTAAAATTGCAATGATAAACATTTGGAAGAGACTTAAATCTGCAGGACTGGAAACAAGAATGATCCTGCAGGTTCATGATGAACTTTTATTCGAGCTTCCAGTAAATGAACTTGAGACAATAAAAATTATTGTTAAAGAGGAGATGGAGGGTGTCTCAGAGTTTTCCGTGCCTGTAAGTGTTGATATAAATTATGGGAAAAACTGGGCAGAAGCACATTAAAAACCATTTCTACATGCAACAGACTGCATTATTTCAATTTTATTATTTGAGTTACTTTAATCGCAGTTTCATGTAAAATAGTCTTTTAAGGAGGGGCTTATGAGAAAAAAAGCAACCACTAAAAATATTTCTAAGAAACCAAAGAAAAAGGAAATAAAGAAAAAGCCCAAAACCACCCTTAAACCTGCTGCTGCGAGAATAAAAGAAATGAAAAAAACCAAAACAAAAGAAAAGAAACCGACAAGGAAGGTTTCAACAAAAATAACTAAGTTAAAAGAGAGACCTTCAAGGGCTATTAAAAAAGTTATAGATAAGATCGAGAAAAAGCCTGTCAAGGCTGTGAAAAAGGTTATTGCCAAGATCGAGAAAAAGCCTGTCAAGGCTGTGAAAAAGGTTATTGCCAAGATCGAGAAAAAGCCTGTCAGGGCTGTGAAAAAGGTTATTGCCAAAATAGAAAAAAAGATTCCTTCTGAAAAAATAAAAAAAGTTGATGTAAAGAAAAAAGAGGTCTATCCTGAAATAATAGAAAAGTATCCATCCTTTCCTATGGAAACTCTGCCTACAGGGTATGGTGAAAACAGCATTATACTCATGACAGTCGACCCGAATAAAATCTTTACTTTCTGGGAAGTTAGAGACGATACCCTGGCAATACATCCGGGTAACCTTAATATAAGGATATATGACGTTACAGGTGCGGATTTCGATGGTAGAAATGCAAACAGCTATTTCGATATAGTTGTGGACGATATGATAAGCAGCATTTACATAGATGTCAGTCAGGGAAAAGAATATATCGCAGATATTGGCACTATAAATTTACTGGGTATTTTTTATACTATAACAAGGTCTAACAGAGTCTCCACTCCCAGAGCTGCGATTTCTGAAGAAGGTGCTTTACCCCTGAAACTTTTTGAAACTGATCTTCCTGTTGGATATTGATTTAATCAATATGTTTGACTGAGCTTAATAGTTACTAAAGACATTCCAATTACCCTTTGAACCAGCAAAGCAGGGCTTGAATCGTAAACGTTTACTACCCGCCGGTGTAGCTCAGAGGCAGAGCAGCTGATTCGTAATCAGCTGGCCGGGAGTTCGACTCTCCCCACCGGCTCTTAATTACCAATGGGTTACAGAGATTCAATGTTTTTTATAGATCAAAAAATGACTACAATGGTAGTGATTTTTTATATATTTATATGTAAATACAATTAAATAAAGGAATTACGAAGATACCGAGCAAGTGTTTTTTTATCATCTGGTCGCATGAAAATAGGATGCAACTCACTTCCGATGAGCATATAATTTATGTGGAAGCAGGTATTATAGATCGTTTATGGGAACTCACGGACATTCTTTTGTTATTATCCTCCCGATAATTTAAGAGAACCGTAATTTTTTTGTTTGCTTTTAATCCTTATTTATCAAATGGTTATTTATCTTTGCGCCACACATCTGCAATGAAAGGGTTTTTTTCTTCAAGAAATATGATAAGCTTTAAATAGATGTTATCAATTGATAGTATTTTTATATTTACTTTTTCATATTGTTCTTTTATAATGCCTGCACCTCACACTGGATGGCAGTTGCACTTATTGTGTTATAGTATCCGGTGTGAGATTAGCTACGAAAGAAGAAATTGAAAATTTTCTGCACGAATTCAGGAGATATTGGGATGGCAATATTGTCCCAAGAAGGGATGCGAGGAATGAAAATACCCTAACTGAATTAGGTCTTACCATTAGACAGCGAGCTGAGGAGGTTCGACAACTAAAATATAAAGATTATTCTGAGGGGCCTTTCGTGGATTATGGATCTGAGAATGAAGAGTGGTGGGAATTCGGTAAGATGGTCAATAACCAAGAAGTTTACATTAAAATCAAAGTATATACTTCTGATAGTGGAGCAAGAAAAGGCAAATGCATGTCTTTTCATTTTCCAGATGAAGACAAGCCTATCAGATACCCCTATAAAACAAGGAGAGGATAGTTATGTTTATCAAAATCAGGGAAGTTAAAGATGAATGTCCACTTTGTGAAGGTATGAGAAATCTCATCTATGGGGAACAACAAGAAAAGATACGAGTACGTGACGAGGAAATAGATGTATTGGTAAACTTATTTTATTGCCCAACTGGCGATCACTATTTTCAGAGTTTCAATGATGATGAGAAAAGAATTCAAAACGCATATAGAGAATACCGTAAGAGAAAAGGATTTTTACAGCCCGAAGAAATAAAGCAAATAAGAGAACAATATGGATTAAGCCAGAGAAATTTTGCACGTTTGCTTGGATGGGGAGACATTACAATCCATAGGTATGAATCTGGTGCTATTCAAGAAAATGCACACAATGATATTTTATTATTAATAAAATCTTTTGAAGACTTTAAGAAATATTTCGAGAAAAAGAAGAATTCCACAGATTCTGAAATTGTGCGAAAAGTTGAGGATAAAATCACGGAAATTGAAAGAAAAAACAATATCCAAACGTTTAATTTATGGATTAAATGTTGCTCCACAAAAAAGAAGGAACATGTCATACCATTTCTAACAAAAGACATTATAATGCCTGATTATTGGGGACATAATAAGTATTACCAATATTGTGCAAATAACGAGTTAGCCCTTGCAGCTTGAAATGAAGTTTAAAGAATTTGCTTTGTTGAAATTGAATTTTGACCTTAATGATGATTTTAAGGTTGAAGATACTGATACAAATATAGAAATGACCCCCGAGATAACAATGAGTCACCAATTCATAGAAGAAAAAAAACAATTAGTTGTAGTTTTAGGGTTACGGCAACTTACAGGGAATATTCCTTATCGTTTTGAAATTAAAGCAGGAAGTCTTTTCCAATTTGCTAATATTCCAGAAGAAAACATATTAAAACAATTAGCAACCATTAATTGTCCTGCCATTATTTTCCCCTATGTTAGGGAAACAATTGCTGATTTAACAAGAAGGGCAGGTTTCCCCCCGCTTCATTTAGATCCTATTAACTTTATTCAATTAGCCAAAGAACGAGAAATCCAACAAAAGAAAAAGGTTGGAGAAAGCGAAAAAATAGCTGAGTAGTTCAATAGTATTCTTCTAATATTTTCAAACTTACCCACTAATGAATTTTCTACATACCATGGGTGTAGATTTCGATAAATCTATGTCTTTCAATAAGTGGCTTAATACTAAATTTCGGGGCCTATTTTTGTAGATAATCGTGAATAATTTTAAGTTTAAGATTTAATGAAAAGTGTATCAAATAAAAAAAGCAGTATTATCATTTCTTAGAGGTCTCATGTTGCTGATATAACCAAAATTACAAGCTGTTTCTACCTATCGTATTAATCCCTCGGTATCACTTTTTCGCTAAACTCTTCTCTGTACCACTTCATTAATTCGAGAAATGAGTTTTTGCGTCTTTCCCGGCCATAATAATGACCACTATTCCCATTCCCATTCCCATTCCCATTCCCGTTCCCGTTACCATTTCCAGTTCCTCTTATCCGGTCAACACCTATAGTAACCCATCCATCTGAGCGGAGGAACTTTATTATCTTACCTGAGGCAATCAGCTTATCAAGAAGAAACGGCTTAACCATACCATATTCATTGTTCTTAAACAGTACCTTTATCAGCATAACTGCCTCCTTTTTTTACTTCATAAAACAAAAAAGTCGAAGTTTTTAAAGGTTGATTTCCCGCTGTCTCAGCCATTTTCAAAAAGATCCTCTACGTAGAAGCCCCCTCTTTTTTCTTTCTTTCAATTCAACTTATATAATAAATCGTTGCCCCTGTCAAGCCCTTAAAATATTAGTGTCAAGGCAAAATGAAAATGTCCGGTTCTCACGCTGCAAGCTATGGATATTTCTTCCATATTTTTGATTGTCTCAACAGAACTATTTTACAAAACCTGTCAAAAATCACACATCCAAATCTTGATAAAGTAACCGATTAAGGTTAATATATACAGTTATAATTTCATAAGTTCGCCGGCAATAAAGCATATCAGTTTCAACATCTTCATAGCGTTTACGGGCGATTAGCTCAGGGGTAGAGCGCTTCCTTCACACGGAAGAGGTCGCTGGTTCGAAACCAGCATCGCCTACCAGATTTAAAATCTAACTGCATTTTTCGGGTTAAGTTTTGTGTTTATACTTCAGGCAGGTCTATCTTGATATAAAGCTCTTTAAGCTGTTTCGGGTGCACTTTTGACGGACTGCCGCTCATTATGTCTGAGGCTTTCTGCGTCTTTGGAAATGCAATCACGTCCCTGATTGACGCTGCCCCGACCATAATCATCACGAGCCTGTCAAGCCCGAGCGCAATCCCTCCATGTGGAGGTGCACCATATTCAAGTGCATCCAGCAGAAAACCGAATTTTACTCTCGCATCCTCCCCTGATATCCCGAGGAGCTCGAACATTTTCCTCTGCAGATCACGCCTGTGAATACGGATACTGCCGCCGCCAATCTCATATCCATTGAGGACAATATCATAAGCTTTTGCCCTTAGTGAGGAAAGCACTTCCTTATTGCCAATATCTCCTGTGAGCATCTTTTCAATATCTTCATCAAGGGGAGACGTGAACGGGTGATGCATTGCCTCAAACCGGCCTTCGTCGTCATTCCATTCAAGGAGCGGGAAATCAGTAATCCATACAAATTTATATCCCTGCGTTATAAGGTCCAATCTCTTTCCCATCTCAAGTCTTAACCTTCCCAGCACATCGAGAACCACCTTCTCCTTATCAGCAACAAAGAGCATCAGATCACCTTCTTTTGCCTCAAGCCTCTGTGCCATCTGTCTCAGAATCTCTTCAGGAAAAAACTTTGCTATGGGAGATTCAAAACCGTTCTTCACCTTTATCCATGCAAGTCCCTTCGCCCCGAAAGAGACTGCCTCTTCTGTAAGCATATCTATCTCTTTTCTTGAAAGACCTGCCATGCCTTTGCCGTTAATTGCCTTGATCCTTCCGCCGGACTTGTGAGCATCGAGAAACACCTTGAAAGTCCCCTTTTCTGCCAGGTCAGCCATTTCCTTCAGTTCGAGCCCGAACCGCAGGTCAGGCTTGTCAGTCCCGAATCTTTCCATCGATTCATGGTAACTTAATCTATTAAAGGGCGTATCGAGTTCAACATCGAGAACATCCTTAAAAAGCTGCTTCATCATGCCCTCGATTTCCTCAATAATATCTTTCCTGTCGGCAAAAGACATCTCAATGTCAACCTGGGTAAATTCAGGCTGTCTGTCCGCACGCAAGTCCTCATCCCTGAAGCATTTCACAATCTGGAAATATTTTTCAAAGCCTGAGACCATTAATATCTGTTTGAAAAGCTGAGGGGACTGGGGCAGCGCATAAAAATGACCTGGATTCAGACGGCTCGGCACAAGGTAATCTCTTGCACCCTCTGGCGTGGATTTTGTCAGAACAGGCGTCTCTATCTCAATAAATCCTTTTTCATCAAGATAATCCCTTATGACTTTCGTACCCTTATGCCTGACAATCAGGTTTCTCTGCATCTCAGGCCTTCTCAGATCAAGATACCTGTGTTTGAGTCTCAGCGTGTCGGATGCATCAGCAGCATCTTCTATTGTGAACGGCAGGGGAGATGATTCATTCAGAACCTCGATTCTGTTTACATACATTTCGACCATGCCTGTTATCATGTTCGGGTTTTCAGTATCTGCCGGCCTTCTCCTGATTTCACCTGAGACAGATATTACAAATTCGCTCCTCAGGTCATGTGCAAGTTTATGCGCATTGCCTGATGCATCAGGGCTGAAAACAATCTGGAGTATACCGCTTCTGTCCCTTAAATCTATAAATATCAACCCGCCGTGGTCCCTCCGCCTGAAGACCCAGCCGCATATGGTAAGGGTTGAACCTGTATCAGATTCCCTTATATCTCCACATCCCTTGTCCCGAACCATTCAACCTCCATTCCACTATTCAACTTTCGGTCAACTAACAATTGTTATGGCAGGTAGATATGTCGAGGCATACCACCAGCCTTTATGAACATCATGATTTATTTTGAAAAATAATTTCCTTCCTTATCCTATCCATCTCCCCGGGTGTCAGATACCTGAATCTACCCGGCTCAAGTGTTCCCAGTTCAAGACCGTTTATTCTCACTCTCTTCAGCTTCAAAACCTGGTGTCCTGTCTCTTCGAGCATCCTTCTTATCTGTCTTTTTTTTCCTTCGTATATCGTGATCTCAAGCCATGAGTT
>MHEF01000070.1:0-1779 GCA_001805125.1 Nitrospirae bacterium RBG_13_39_12 | reverse complement strand
CTAACTCCCTTCACCTTTGCCGGGGCTGTCACACCGTCCGCAAGTTTTATCCCTTTCTGTATCTTCCTCATATCTTCTTCTTCGAGGATACCTTTCACCTTGACAAGATATGTCTTCGGAATCTTTTTTGACGGATGAAGAACTGCATGTGCAAAATCACCGTCATTCGTCAGTAAAAGCAGCCCCTCAGAGTCATAATCAAGCCTTCCGACCGGGAACACCTTGTATCTTACACCCCCCAGAAAATCTTTTACAGTGAATCTTCCCTCCGGGTCACTCATTGACGTCACAACATTTTTAGGTTTATTAAGCATGATATAAACCTTTGGCACCGGTTTTGTGAGAAGTTTTCCGTTAACCTTAATATGGTCTTTTGACAGGTCTGCCTTCATGCCGATGGTTGCAGTCCGTCCGTTCACAGTAACCTTTCCTTCTAATATCAGGTCTTCGGCTTTTCTCCTTGATGCTATCCCCATTTCAGAAATAATTTTCTGAAGTCTCTGTTCCATGAACATTAATATTACCATAATCTGTTTATTCCTGTGACCACTTTGATTTATCCTATATCCTGATGACGGAGAACTGGAAAGATAACATTTCCTTTATATTGGTTGAGCCAAAAGAACCCGGTAATATCGGCGCCTCTGCAAGGGCAATGAAGAACATGGGGTTCAGGAATCTCGAACTTGTAAAACCGGTTAACTTTCTCAGTAACGAGGCAAGACAGATGGCATGCGGCAGTACCGACATACTTGAAAGAGCAAGAGTCCATCCGGGATTCAGGGATGCTTTAAAGGACAAGAATCTGGTTATCGGTACTACAAGAAGACTGGGGAAAACAAGGGGGCTTATAGTCCCTTTAGAAGAAAGTATCAAGAGAATAATTACATCTGCAAAGAAAAACAGGGTTGCAATATTATTCGGTAGAGAGCGTAACGGATTGACCAATAAAGAGATCGAAAAATGCGGGTTCATTATAAACGTACCTTCTGACCCATCATCACCTTCTCTTAATCTTGCCCAGAGTGTTCTGCTCGTCGCTTATGAGCTGGGGAAAAGGACATATTTAAAAAATGCACCGGCATTGGTCAGGCATGGAGAAATTGATAAACTTTATAAACATATACAGACCACTCTCAAACTCCTCGAATATATACCGAGAGGAGACAGGGACATTGAAAAAAGGATAATAAGGAACCTGAAGCACCTCATCGGCAGGGCAGGACTTACAAAGTGGGAATTGAATATGCTCCACGGCATATGCTCGCAGGTAGAGAAGAAGATTAAGGGATAACAAGCATTTGTTCATTTTGCTGTATATAAATAAATCTATTGCGATGTCTTCGATTTCTACATAATCCTCACAGTAAGAACGGTAAGATAGCACAAGGCAGCCTGCAAGAATAAAGACCTATCCCCAATCAGTTCCCCGGTATAGTTTTTTTACTTGACAGCCTTTTTCATAGGTAACCCTATTATTTCTATTCTATAGCTTATTTACCTCTTTACTCCCTTTTTTCGAATGAAATCAGTCTATCCCCAAAAACATATGGCAATTTTTTTAACGGCTTGCTATAAATATAATTATTCATTGATTGTCCAACCTGAGAACATCTCTACGGGGGAAGTATGGAGAAGAAGAGCATTCTTCTTGTGGAAGACGATGGCGTGGTAAGGGCTATGATAAAGGAAGGCCTTGAACGGCAATACCACGTATTGGAAGCAGCCACAGGCTCGAAAGCAATAGAGCAGAGCAAGAAGCCTTTCGACCTCGCCCTC
>MHEF01000069.1:16669-40621 GCA_001805125.1 Nitrospirae bacterium RBG_13_39_12 | reverse complement strand
AAGCAGGATGGTGAATAAGGGAAGATGAGATTATGCAAGAAACAAGACCTGACCCTATTAGCTTCTATTAGCTTCCGTCATCACATGAAATTAAGATGACGCCGTCGTCGTCCACATAGATATTTTTCAGGTCGCCTGAGGTAAATCCCTCCACCTCAAACTCTCTTTGAAGACCCAATATAGGCACTATATTGATTTTGAAATCAAACTCGACAATCTCTTCAATGGTGACAGGGATGTCAGCGGATGGATGATACTTCAAAAGGAATTCATCTGCTTTTTTGCGTAGATCCTCATAACTGTATACGGGGATATCGGTCATGGATTACGCTTTTTTGATCAGATCAACCAGCTTTTCAAGTTTCTTTTCCGAAATCTTCTGCCCCCGCAGTGTCCTAAACAGGATAGGAAGACTTGCAACAACAGACTCGTTTTTCAGCAGTTCATCAGGGATACGGCCTGCCTCGATTCTGGCGAGGTCAAAAAACCTGTACCAGTCATCGGAGCCTTTCTTGATCTGTAAATAGCGTGCATACTCTACAAGCTTGTCGCTCCCCTGCGGCGGCGGCATAAGCCCGCGCTCAAGTCTGCTGATGTTTCCGGGATCGAGCTTATTTTCAGCGCAGAATTGACGCAAGGTTTTCTTGAGATCTATGCGTTTTTGTTTAAAAAACTCTCCGAATGTCATCTTAAAAGACATTGTTTCCCACCTCCTTCAATTGGTGTTGTAGTAATATTACAACGGAATTAAGTAAATTGTCAAGCTCGGCAGATAATAGACTGTAATCATGCAAGACGAATTTTATCTTACGCATTACTATTGGAAATTATCGTTCCCGTTGAGCCTTCTACAGTGTTTCTTTGCAGGTGCTATACACACTTGATGAAGAAAGTGAGAACTTTTTCACAACCTCTGAAAACGTTTGTTCCTAGGTGAAACTGAGAATAATTTTATTGAAAGAACTGTACATCCATTTCTTAACTTGCTCCATTTTATTCTATTACCAAAGTATTTTCGTTCAGCTATTGTTTATTTAGAATCTGTCCATAAACTAACAGATTTATAAAAAGGATCATTCCCGTGAAAACGGGAATCCAGAAAAGCACTGGATTCCGTGTCAAGCACGGAATGACAGACAGAAGTTAACTTAAAGTGTGTTTTAATATAGATATGATAATTAGGCTCAAATGGTGGGTTAAATCCCGAATCTAAATTTATCCCTTGTAAACCGACAGGAAAATATCTTCCTTTTCATGCATCAATGTTACAGATCGTGAAAGCTCGGTAATAGCAAAATGTAATATCTCCTCAGGCTTAACATAAAACAGCTCTACATTTCTTTGCGTTATATAATATGACAAGAGATTAACGTGAAGGGCCTCTTTGCATAGTCTGAAAAGTTTTTTCAGAACATTCTTCATTGACTCCTCAATCCCTGCTACCCTGAGGTTAAAAACCCCACAAACAAAGATTAAGTCAAATGCCCGCTCAAATTCTGACTCTTCTAAATCCACGGCAATAAACTCTGTCTCCGGGTACTTACTTTTCGCTAGTTTAATCAGTTTTTCATTTACATCAATACCACAATAATTTATGGAGATAGCCCTCTCTTTAATAAATCCATATAGGTCCCCCTTGCCGCATCCAAAATCGAGGATTTTTTTACCTGAGATATCTCCTGCTATCTTAAGAAAAGTCTCATATCTATAACGCTGTCCCTCAGGTGTCCATCTGACTGCCTGTGGTGCATCACCGAAGTCCTTTAAATGCCTATTATAAAAAGATAGGAGTTCCTTCTTGCCTAATGGGTCCATTGTTATCTTTGCAATAATAATTTTAATTGCTGATATAGTATCACAGTGATACTCGATTAATAACCAAAATTCTTAAATAATATTTATTTTTTTACTACGCTCTTGCTGCATATATATATTGTTTTACTATTACCTTTCTATTTTTAATAAACCCGGGGATTTTTGAAGAATCTTTGTATCTCCATGTGTAGATAAAACTCTTTTTAATATGTTAAATTATTATCTATCAATAAAGGATTTTAATGGAAGAATTTAAGTACAAACAATATACAGATGAAGAAAATAAAATCTATTATGAGGCTATGGCGAAAATAATGGATGGATTAAAAAATGGTTTGAGTTTTAATGAGGCATGCAACGATACATATGTTGAGGACAAAGAACTAAAGGAATTTATAAAGGACGACGCCTTAAAAATTATGATTGCAGATTTACATTATATGAAGGGTCTTTCGTTGCCCGATGTTGCTGACATCTTAAAGGTCCCGATAGAATCCATTAACAAGGCAAATCTGGAAATGCTTGATGACATCGAAATTACGTCAAGAGAGTTTTATAAGATGAAAACGCCAGGCAATCCAATAGGAAACGCATAGCAACAAAAATGGAAGAGCCGATTAAAAAAGCAAGACTTTATGCCCTTAGTACATGCCCTGTATGCAAAGAGGTAAAGTCATTTCTTGATGACCACAATATAAAATATGAAGCTGTAGATGTTGACTTGCTCGACAGCGGTGAACAATGGGTCACATCCAAAGAACTTAAGAGGTACAATCCATCAGCTTCTTACCCAACCCTGGTAATAGAAGAAGTTATAAAAGGGTTTGATGAAGAAGCTATAAAAAGGGCATTGGGCATAAACAATCCCTGACAGTCTATAATATAAAATTTCGAATAAAAAAGATTGAGAAAAAAACTTTATATTAATAATATCAGAAGTTATGCTTAATCCTGAATTTCTTACCTTTATCAAAAAATTATCCATGGAGGCTGCATAAGATGATGTTCGATGATAGAATATCATTTTTTGATGATATCAAAAAGGATAAATTTATTCTTTCAAATATTATATGGGACATTGAGCCAAAACAATTAATGGAACCAAGAATTATTAAAACAGATAAAGGGATTGAATACAAAAAACCAATCAGCGGATATTTTTTCTATGTAGATATAATTGATAAAAAGCCAGCCCTTTTTTTGATGCGCCATACCTCTTCAGATTACGCTGAAACAGTCGCAAGGATAAATGAAATTCCTGTGGAATTACTGGTCGAAGCTGTTGATGAGAATAAAGACAAGAAATTTTTTGGCATGTATCCGATTAACAAAAAAGTTGAAAACTGGCTCAAAAAAGCGTTATGCATTGAAGATTAACTATCTGTTTTAAATTTGGAAAATGGCTACAACTATAATAAAAGCATCAGGGAAACCAGAAGAATTTCATATTCAAAAGCTTATAAATTCACTAATACGATCGGGAGCACCTGAAGATGTTGCATTAAGTATTGCGAAAAAAGTTGAAACACAGATATCACCTTTCTCGCATACGAAACATATCTTCCGAATGGCAAAGAGGCTTCTGAGACAATACAACACAACCTCGGGCATGAGATACTCCATAAAGAAAGCTATCTATTCCCTGGGCCCCTCCGGCTATTCATTTGAGAAATATTTTGCAAGGATACTTACTGCTTATGGCTATTTAGTGGAAACAAACCGGTTTATCGAGGGTTACTGTGTCACTCATGAAGTAGATGTCTTTGCAAGCAAGGGTACCGGGCGTTTCGTGATTGAATGCAAATATCACAGTAACGGTGGCATCCCTACTGATGTAAAAGAGGCGCTTTATATTCACTCGAGATTTTCTGATATCAAGAGGGCATCCGAATTACTATCTGAACAAAGTGCGACAGTTTATCAGGGATGGCTTGTAACAAACACTCGGTGTACCAGTGATGCAATAAAATATGCAGAATGTGTCGGACTTAAAATTGTTAGCTGGAGATATCCTGAAAAAAATAGCCTTGAAAAAATGATTGAAGACAATAGGCTTTATCCTGTTACCATTCTTCCTGCAACAAAAAAGGATTCGCTTGATACCTTATTCCGAAAAGATATTATCCTTGCCCAGGATATTGCTGAAATGGATGAACAGACTTTCATTAAAAAAAGTGGTCTTGATTCAATCACTTCCAGGATGCTGAAAAAACAGGCTGACGAACTCTGTAACCGCTTATAACCATTTGTTTTTATAAAATATAAGTTTTTTTAAATATATTCTGCTCTCCTAAGTGTTGCACTTCATTATTGAATTGGCTTAAATATCAAGATGATTGGACAAGCACAAAGTATAACAATTTCTTTCTACAGACAATTATTGACAGTTCTTATAAAAAACTGTAAATTAAAAAATAAGGTTTTTGGGGAATAAAGGATTTATACAAGTAGTCGTTTGTTATAAAAAAGGGGGTCTTTAAATGAGAAAGTTAGCTTTATGGATAATAATTTGTGTATTGATAGTTTCATCTTTTTTCCTTCAGGGTTGCGCAACAGATAAACCTTTTGCAAAAAAAGACATTGAATCACTCTCACCTATTAAGGTCGTACGGTATGAAACACCAGGTATTTTGAGAAGTACAGTGGCAGAGACATTCCTTCTCACCGGTGCTGCTGTTGCATTGCCCGGCGGGTCTGCTTTGTTTTTTTTAAGCGATGAATACTGCAAAGCAAGAGGCGGGGATATGCAAACGAGGATACCTGATTTCGGATACCTTGTTATGCAAAAATTTACAGAGAAGATGAATCAGGGGACGTCCAAGTGGCCGGAGTTAACTTTTAAATCTGATCCGGTAGTAGATGACTTTACTGAACCATGCACTTTGATAGAAATTAAAGTAAAAAGACTTGCTTACGGCTATCTCGACTTCATCAGAGGCGGGGGTAATGGTTTTTTAAGTAAAACAACTATAACTATGAAAGATTCTCAGGATGAGGTGCTCTGGCAAAAAAGTTTCACATATCTATCTAAAGATTTCGAGAGGGATAAGGACATCGATGAGTTCGAAGCTGATGACGCCAAGCTCCTTAAAGAGGAAATTGATTTCGCTGCAGAAAAAACCGTTTCAGACTTTATCAACCATTTAAACGGAGAAAAGCCTCAAGAATACGCTCAACAATAAAGTCTTCATATTTTTGCCTTTCAACTTTCAGAAAGTGGCTATACTTCTGTGTTTTAGCCCGCAGTTAATTATTCAAGCCTCGGTAATTAATCAGGTTTGATATTACATCTCATTTAGTTTACACTTTTTAAGGGAAATAAATTAGTACGAAAGAGAATTTCGATTAACATGGAAACAGACTTTCAGAATATGGATAATCTGATTAATGAACTTTCCGAACTGTATGGAATATTTCCGGAATACTGGGATAATTTTAAGAAAAAGCATATAACTTCTATTGAGACTAAAAAGGCTATACTCAGGTCAATGAAACTAAAGATTGACTCTGTTGAGAATATATTAAAAGAAATTAATGAACGAAGATGGAAAGCATGGAAAAATGTTATTGAACCTGTTTATATCCTATCAGTAAATGACCAGCCACTGACAATCCCCGTTCATATACCAATCAGAGAAGATGAAGAAGCTGAACTAACGATTTCGTGGTCAATAGAGAACGAAAAGGGACAAAAAACCTCCTTTATTATATCACGTGATAATATTACTGCGACTGGACAGCAATTGATAGATAACATTCGATACTTAAAAATCAATATATCTGATACGATACAAAGGGATATCGGATATTATGTAATAAGTATTATATGTAAACATCCCAGGCATATCTTTCCTGGAGAGAATAATATACTGCGGAAAGAAGCAAAAGTAATCATAACTCCTGACACCTGTTATATACGCCCCGACCTTCATGAAGGAAGAACTTGGGGACTTTCCATCAACCTCTACTCAATTCGTTCAGAACGAAACTGGGGCGCCGGCGATTTCACCGACCTAAAGAAAATCGCCAGATGGGTTTCCGCCTTAGGGGGAAATTTCGTTGGAATCAACCCCCTGCATGCTATTCCTAACACACATCCCTTCGGTTTAAGTCCATACTCCCCTGTAAGCAGACTTTACAAAAATTTTATCTACCTTGATGTTGAAGACATTCCTGAAGTAGCCGAATCAGAAGATACCAGGACAACCATAACATCTGCAAATTTTTATGAACAACTGGATGAATGCAGGAAAGGAGACCTAATTGATTACGAAAAGGTCGCAACACTTAAAGAAAAAATATTAAGACATGCCTTTGATATCTTCTATCAAAGGCACTGTTTTCAAGATACTCCTCCGGGCAAGGATTTCAGAAGTTATATGTTAGGAGAAGGGATTGCCCTTGAGTTCTTTTCTATTTTCTTGACGCTTCACGAATATATGAGGAGAACTAACGGGGTCTATAACTGGCAGGAATGGCCCGCTGTTTACCACGATCTTTCGAGCAATGCAATTCAGGAATTTAAGAAATTACATGAAAAGGAAATACTTTTCTATACTTACATTCAGTGGCTAATTGATAAACAACTCAAAGAAAGTTCAGGACTCTGCGGGAGTCTTGGAATGAACATAGGTCTTTACTTTGACCTTGCTATCGGCTCTTTTGGCGGAGGGAGCGATGCATGGAGCTATCAGGACGTTATTGCATGCAATATTGATGTTGGTGCTCCTCCTGATGATTTTAGTCCAGGCGGACAGAACTGGGGGTTCCCTCCCATGATTCCGGAAAAACTGAGGGATTCAGGATATGAGCTTTTTATCCATACTATAAGGAAAAATATGAAATATGGCGGAGCCTTGAGAATAGACCATGCTCTAGGCCTGTTCAGGCTATTCTGGATACCTAACGGTATATCAACTGAAAATGGTACTTATATAAGTTATCCATCAGAGGAACTTCTTCGAATTATTGCTTTGGAAAGTGTCAGGAACAGAACTATAGTGATTGCCGAAGATCTTGGTACAATAGGTGAAAATGTCAGAGAAACCCTAAAGAGATTTCACATGCTTTCTTACAGACTTTTTTATTTTGAAAGGAATTATCCTGACCCATCGTTTATTCTACCTGAAAATTATCCTGACATGGCATTATGCGCTGTAACAACCCATGATCTGCCGACAATATACGGTTACTGGGCAGGTCAGGATTTAAAGGTAAAAAAACAGATTGGTATAGTTAGCGAGAAGACCACCTGGCAGGAACAATTCAACGAGAGAGAAAAAGACAAAAAACGCATTCTCTCTGTCTTAAAATCTAAAGGGACTATTCCTGACGATTATACTTTACATTTGGAGATGACACCTGAATTATGTCTTGCAATATATAATTATCTTGCGTTGACACCATGCAGGCTGGTGCTGGTTTATCTGGACGATATTATTGGCATGTTGAATCAGCAGAACATGCCCGGTACAGTCGGTTCACATCCCAATTGGCAGCAAAAAACACCCCTGACTCTCGAGGAAATACTTTTAAGCAGGCGTTTTGAATCTCTTTCTGAGATGTTCAGAAAAACCATTTTTAACCTTATCACTCCTGTACAATCTTTTCCACAAGGTAATATTAAATCAGTATAAAAACATACACTCATTACACAGTCTGAGGAAAAGGTTGCCTGAAAAAGAAACACTAAGGTAAAATAGTTAACACAGATAATACAGTTATTGGTCATAACTTGTTTTTTGAAATATACTGTGCAAATTTAAAATACTAAGTCTATATGGAGGTGTAATGCCACACCCGAAAGTGCTAGCATTTGTCCTTGCCGGAGGTAAAGGCGAGAGACTTTTCCCTTTAACGTCATTCCGTTCAAAACCTTCAGTCCCATTTGGGGGCAGGTACAGGATAGCAGATTTTGCCCTTAGTAACCTTATAAATTCACAGATTTATTCAATCTATCTCCCCGTGCAATATAAATCCCAGTCACTTATTGAACATGTAAGACTGAATTGGGTATTATCTTCTGTTATCAAAGACCATTTTGTTGCAGTTGTCCCGCCACAGATGCGTATGGGTCCTGAATGGTTCCAGGGTACGGCGGATGCGATTTTCCAGAACATAAATCTAATCCGCCAACACAATCCAGAGCTTGTCATAATTTTCGGAGCAGACCATATTTACAGAATGGATATCCGCCAGATGATAGATTTTCATGCTAAAAAAGATGCCCATGTTACTGTTGCCGCGAGACCTTCTACCCTTGAACAGGCGTCTTCGTTTGGAGTTATCATATCTGACAGCGAAAATCGAATTGTAGGATTTCAGGAAAAACCCAAAAAGCCTACTCCCATGCCTAATGACCCAAGTCATGCTTATGTCTCCATGGGAAATTACATATTTAACACAGATATTCTGCTTGAAGCACTTGCAAAGGCACAAAGAAAAAAGCAACATGACTTTGGAGCTCATGTAATACCAGGCCTTGTTGAAACAGAGAAAGTATTTGCCTATGACTTTGCAACAAATAAAATACCCGGGACCATGCCTTATGAGGAAGAAGGTTACTGGCGGGACGTAGGTACTATACCTGCTTTTTTTGAAGCCAATATGGATATGCTGGGAGAATCACCCTTATTTGAACTCGACAATAAATTATGGCCGATCCATCCTTCAGGCTACGAGGGGCCTGCTACAAAGATACTGAGAGGTGATATAAGGAACAGTATAATTGCAGAGGGAACGGTTATTCATAAGGCAAAGATTCGCAATTCCATTATCCGCAGTGATGTGACAATCGAGAATGACGTCAGCGTTGAAGATTGCATAATCATGGATAATGCTGTTCTTAAAAAGGGATGCAAACTAAGGAAGGTAATCGTGGATAAATTGAATGTGATAGATGAAGGCGAAGAAATTGGTTTTGAACCCGAAAAGGACCGTTTCCGCTGTCATATAGACTCATCAGGGATTGCCTTAATCCCGAGAGGTGGCAAACTTGTAAGGAGTTCTGAAAAATAACTTTGGTAAGTCTTCAAAAATGTTCTGGCCAAATAGCTTTTTATTTCAAATAAACTTTTCAGCTATAAATGAAGCCGTAACAATAACAGCAGTAATCATCTGAAACTGAATGGTCCCTGCCTGAGCTGGAACTATTGCAACAGGATCTGAATGGTTTTTCCACATATGTACAGTAGTTTTTATGGCAATAGGGATAGAGAGCAGAATTAAAAGAGACCAGAGAGGATAAATTCTAAAAATTACGAGTAAAAATACAGATATATAAAAAAGAGATTCTAAAGCAATGTAACCATATCTCGCATTAGAAGTTCCCATCCTGACTACAATATTTTTTTTGCCTGAATTTTCATCCGCCTCATAATCAGGAAATTCATTTATCCATAAAATATTTGCAACAACAAGACCATTAGGAATCCCGATAAGAAAAAATTCCGGCTTGAATACTCCTAAAGCAACATATCCTATCCCGAGTGTTATAAGTGGTCCAAAAGCAAGAAAGATTATCGGTTCTCCAATGCCCCTTGATTGCAGGGAAAACGGTTGCATCGAGTATAAAAGACCGCAAAGTCCTCCAACAGTTCCAATTAATAATACTAACGGTCGATCCATAACAAATAAAATTCCGCCTGCTCCGAATGCTATGAGAAAAAATAAAATTGCCATATATAAAAAAGCTTTCTTTGACAAAACATTTTCGATTCGACTTCTGCTTCCGCCGCTGAACGGCGTGGGGAACTTGTTTATTTTATCGCTCATATCCCAGTCAAAATAATCATTTATTGTATTTGCCCCGAGGTGCAAAAAGAGAACTCCAAGAATTCCCAATAATGCATGTATGAGATGAAATTCACTTCCGTACACCCAGCACCAGAAAGTTCCCAGGATTGCAGGCAGTACCGAAGCAGACACAAACGGAAGCCTTGTTCCTATAATATATGACTTGTTTTTTGAGATTGCTACATCCGCCATTATTCTATTTCTTTTTGTTGTTAGTTATCTTTATCCTTGTAATTTAAAATGAATTTTCCTTGTAATCCCTTGCATCCCATTTATACATTTTTATATCTCTTTTCTCGTACTATTTTTTCAAACATATGAATACCAAAGATTTGCAACGCATTATACTAAGGACCTATCGGGCAAAGCTGTTACTGTTCAAATTAAAAAAGGAACAAACATTTTACTCCTTTTCATGTAATCCCTGTATTTTTCTCCAAAGTAAGTTATATTTTCCTTTTCTTCAACCCTTGCTGTAAGATAAAGAAAGATTGTTGAAATAACAGATACCATTAATAGTACCGGCGTCGTGTTTTTAAAATATATTCCCCAGGTCAAAAAGAGCAATGATCCATATAAAGGATGACGAACATATTTATAAATACCTGTTTCAATCAGCTCTGTAGTTTTTTCAAATCGATATAGAGCATTATCGACTCTGTTTTTCTGCGTTTTCTCTGCTCTTTTCATTAACTTTATTCCAATAATCACAAGAAATAATGAATAGAACAAAGAAATCCATGAAAATATTTGTTTTATACAGAAAGGATTATCAAACCAATACCTGTAATTGTTTACTGCTAACCATAAAATACACTCCCAGCTGAAAAACCTGTAAAACCCATGACTCTTAATGTTAAATAGGGTCCGCCATGAAATAATAACCAATAGTATACTCAGAATTCCAAAAACAATTAATTCCGCCATCCGATATACAGTCTTTCAGGTTTAATATGCCGTCAGACTTTCACATTGCAAAAGAAGCCGAAGGGTTTAAACATTGTCTTTTCTGCTGTGCATCTGAAATATCCAATATCATTTTTTCCCGCCAAATATTGTAAATATTCCATATTTATAATAGCAGTCAACTTCTTTAAAGCCGGCTCTTTTCAATGCATTAATCTGGTTATCCAGAGTATCAGGCTTGTTATCTTTGTTGTCCTTATATCTGCACATAATATCATCACCGTAACTGCTTTCAATTCCAAGCAATGCTTTTCTTTCAGCAATCCATTCCTGCCACAAGGACATATACCACTGTTCAATGCTTTCTGTTGGTGCGAGAATGACATCAACATTCAGAAAATAGCCGTCATAGTTTAAATAAGAATACATCTTCTGGTACAGTGATTTCTTCTCTTCCATTGTCAGGTGATGTATGGACAGTGAAGAGACTATAAAGTCAAAATGTTCCCTTAAGATATTCCCTGCTATGATTTCCTGAAAACTTGCCCTGATAAAACAGACGTCTCTGAACCCTTTCAGTCGTTTCTTTGCCTTTTCCAGCATATCTGTGGAACCATCTACAAGGGTAGCTGACAGATAGTCCCCTGTCTTCAAAAGCTCCTCTGTAATAACTCCATCCCCACACCCCAAATCAAGTATCCTGCGTTGTGGTTTATCTTTAAGGAAATGCTTGTAAAACGACTTTACAATGCTGTGCGACCTTCTGCGCTCAACAATGCATATGTCGGCATTATAGACATATTCCTGGCTGAACTCCGCGCTTGCCCAATTCGATTTTTTGAATTCTGTCATAATTCTATCTTTTTTCACATGATGGATATTTGAAATAAATATTTTACAACCGAACAATCTCTAATATACCTTGGTCTATGGTTATCATATTTAATGTGATAGAACTCTTCTAAATAAATTCAGCAGCATTTTAGCAATCTGTACAGTTCCAGGTCAAGATAATACACATCTATGCTAAAAGGGATAATTTTGAAGCAAGGATAGGATGAAAAACAGCAATCTTTAAAAAACAGTTAATTAAGTTATAAACCGGTTTGAGAAACTAAATTAAAAACCTGCTGCTATTGCTGACCTGGCCAGCTCAAGGAGAAATGATGGGAACACACCGATTGCAAGCACAGCAAATGTAGACACTGCAAGGGCAACACTTGTTTCAGGAGACGTTGTGAGCACAACTTCTTCCTTAGGATCCCTCATGTACATGTATATGACTATCCTCAGATAGAAATATGCAGATATTGCACTGAAGATTACGGCTACAACAACAAGCCATGTGTACCCGGCATTTATCGCAGTAATAAATAGATACAATTTACCTATGAAACCTGCTGTGGGAGGGATGCCTGTAAGTGAAAACATGAATATAAGCATAAGAGCTGCTGCTAATGGATGTTTCTTGGAAAGACCTTCATAGTCAGATATGTTCTCGCCACTGAACCCTTCGCTCCTTAGCATGATTATTACTGCAAAGGCACCGATATTCATAAAGGCATAAATCATAAGATAATTCATCACGCTTGCAAGCCCTTCATTGTTTGCGGCGATTATTCCAAGCAGGGCATAACCGGCATGTGCAATTGATGAGTAGGCGAGCATTCTCTTAATGTTTGTCTGAGATAAAGCAACTATGTTACCAACACCCATTGTGAGTATTGCTATTGGAATCAGTATCGCAGTCCAGTTAACTGATACTGAAGCAAAAGCAACCATTAATACCCTTCCAAGAACCGCAAAACCTGCTGCCTTGGGACCGACCGACATAAATGCTGTTATAGAGGTCGGGGCGCCTTCATATGCATCAGGTGCCCACATATGGAACGGTACAGCAGCAATTTTAAATCCAAATGCAACTACAAAGAATATGACTGAAAGTAATAGCGCAGGGTTTCCCATAAGACCCTTTTCGCTGATAAAAAGTGATATTGCCTTTATATCGGTAGTACCTGTCATCCCATAAATCAAGGATGTCCCGTAAAGTAGGAATGCCGAAGAGAAAGCACCCAGAAGGAAATACTTTAGTGCTCCTTCACTTGATTTGACATTATGCCTGTTAAAACCTGCAAGCACGTAGGTGCTCAGGGCCATAAGTTCTAGTCCTAAATAGAGCACTATAAGGTCAGAAGCTGATGCCATAATCATCATTCCAACTGTTGAAAACAGGATTAACACATAATATTCACCGAAATTGACCTTTTCTACAGCAATATACTTAATAGATATTGCAACAGTAAGCACGACATTAATCAAAAATATAAGCTTGAAAAACGTACTGTAACCATCAGAGATAAACATGCCTCCGAATGTCATACCGGATGAAGCTTTCAGAGTATATGCAACAGCAGCCACACCTACAATACTAAAAAGTGCAAGAATTTCTTTTTTCTTTATCAACAGGTCTGCAATTAAAACTGCAAGAGCAAGAGCGGTCATAGTAATCTCGGGTATTATAGGATTGATATCCGGAAGCTGAAAATTCATCTGACCACCTCCAATATAGCTTTTGCTATATTTATCTCCTGTCCGCCTGTCATATTAACTCTATCCAATAAATGCTGTGCTGAGGCATGTATAAGGCCGAGGAAAGCATTCGGATAAACCCCTATCCAGAACACAAGGATTAACATCGGGAGAAGAGCGAGCGTTTCTCTTATGTTCATATCGGGCAGACCGACAATCTTGCTGTTTATTTCCATGAAGAATACTCTCTGATAAAGCCAGAGCATGTAACCTGCGCCTACGATAATACCGGTGCATGCTAGTACTCCTGCGAGTTTGCTTTTGGTAAATCCACCAAGAAGGATAAGAAATTCACCGACAAACCCGTTTGTTGCAGGCAATCCGACAGCTGCAAGGGTAAATACCATAAAGAAGGCTGCATAAATTGGCATTACAGATGCAAGTCCTCCATAATCGGCAATTTTTCGTGTATGGGTTCTATCATATACAACACCGACGGACAAGAAGAGCGCACCTGTTATCACCCCATGGTTGAGCATCTGAAGGATGCCTCCTTCAACCCCCTGACTGTTAAGTGCAAATATGCCGAGCGTGACAAATCCCATATGGCTCACTGAACTATAAGCGATGAGTCTTTTGAGGTCTGTCTGTGCAAGACATATAACCGCTCCATAAATTATTGCTATAACTGAAAGAGTAAGCATTACGGGAACCATGTCCCTTGAAGCATCGGGGAAAAGCGGTATCGAGAACCTGAGGAAACCGTATGCCCCCATTTTAATAAGAACCGCAGCAAGTATTACTGAACCTGCAGTAGGTGCCTCTGTATGTGCATCCGGTAACCATGTATGCACAGGCCACATCGGGACTTTTACTGCAAATGCTGAGAAAAATGCCCAGAAAAGCCAGAACTGCATGGTATAAGGATATGTCTTTGTCATTAACTCAAGAATATTAAATGTTTTTCCTGCATAGAGGTAAATAACGATTATTCCGACAAGCATCAGTAAACTACCAACCAAAGTATACAGGAAGAACTTGATTGCAGCATAAACCCTGTTCGGTCCTCCCCATACCCCGATTATAAGGAACATCGGGATAAGCATTGCCTCCCAGAAGATATAGAAAAGGAAAAAGTCAAGGGAACAGAAGACACCGATCATGAATGCAGTGGTCAGCAGTATGGATATGTAAAATTCCTTCACCTTTTTCGTAATGGATTCCCATGAGATAAGGACACAGAGAATTGCCGTCAATGTGGAGAGAAGTACAAAGAGGACACTAATGCCGTCGACTCCGATAAAATAATTAATATTCCAGTCCGTTATCCAACTATGCTTTTCAGCAAACTGCATCTTGTGCGTTGTTCTGTCGAAGTTCGTAAAAAGAGGCAATGAGATTAAAAAGGTTGCAAAGCTTGTTACCAGCGCAATCCACTTTGTGAGCAACTCCCATGAACGTCTACAAAATAGGATAAGAAGCGCACCGAAAATGGGCAGGAATATCAATGCACTCAAAATCGGATAATTTAACTGATTCATTATTACCTGTTCCATTTTTCTCCTCTATGGGTCACGAGACTACCGTAAAAAAATCGCTATAATAATGACAAAGACTGCCCCTGCTGCCATAATGATTGCATAATGCTGGGTTAGTCCTGTCTGAATTTTTCTAAGTTTCTGACTGAATTGTCCGATTGCCCCGGGGACACCGTTTACAATTCCCTCTATTATCTTTGCATCAGTAACACCAACCAGGACCTTCTGCGCTATCCAGAGTGTAGGTTTTATAATCGTATAATTATATAGTTCATCAACATAGTATTTGTTATAAAGCACCTTGTAGAGAAAACTGAATTGCTGTGCGATCCTTTTCGGCAAATCGGTTTGTCTAAGATAGAGAAATGCTGAAAGCCCCAGCCCTATCACAACAAGACTTGTCGACAGAGCCATAACACCCCATTCTTCCGCATGCGATGCGTGAAATTCGGGATGTCCTACCACAGGTTTCAGGAATTCGGCAAAATGTGCTCCTCCGCCAAGCAGCGGGGGAATTCCTACCCAGCCCGCAGCAACCGCTCCGAGCGCAAGAAACATTAACGGGATGGTCATTACTTTCGGTGATTCATGTATATGGTGTTCACCTTGATGGGCCCCGTGAGAATCGTGGCCACCACCATGTCCATGTTCACTGCCATGGTGTGCACCGCGGTTTTTTCCGTGGAAAGTCAAGAATATAAGCCGGAATGTGTAAAATGGCGTAAAGAATGCGCCTGCAAGACCAAGAACCCACACAAATTTTCCTACAGGGGAATGCGCTGCATATGCTGACCATATTATTTCATCCTTGCTGAAGAAACCTGATAGCCCGGGGAATCCTCCTGCACTTAATCCGCCAATTACGAATACCGCATATGTAATCGGCAGATATTTCTTAAGTCCACCCATCTCCTGAATATTATTTGTATGTACAGCATGTATAACGCTACCTGCTGCAAGGAAGAGCAGGGCTTTGAAGAACGCATGGGTATAAAGGTGGAAAATACCGGCAGCATAGGCTCCCATACCGCATGCGATGAACATATATCCTAAATGGCTACATGTAGAATAAGCGATGATTCTCTTAATATCGTTTTGCACTATTGCAATGGTTGCGGCAAAAAACATTGTAAGTGCACCAATAATCCCTACAGTACTCATTGCAACTTCAGAGAGATTGAAGATCGGATTACATCTTGCCACCATGAAAACTCCTGCAGTGACCATTGTTGCGGCATGGATCAGGGCACTGACCGGTGTAGGACCTTCCATTGCGTCAGGTAGCCAGACGTGGAGCGGTATCTGGGCTGATTTTCCGATTGCACCGCAAAACAGGAGAAGTGCGATCAGTGTCGGAAGATCTACATTGAACCCGAGGAAGTTTACGGTTTGTCCGGCAATCATGGAAACATTCGAGAAGACATCTGCATAATGAAGCGTTCCGAAAGTTAGGAATACCATAAATACACCGAGGCCAAAGCCAAAGTCTCCGAACCTGTTTACAATAAAGGCCTTTTTCCCGGCATCAGCAGCCGCTTTCTTATGAAAGAAATATCCTATCAGAAAGTATGAGCAGAGACCAACACCTTCCCACCCGAGATAGAGCAACAGGAAGTTGTTACCCATAACCAGCATCAGCATGAAGAAGCAAAAGAGATTAAGGTAAGCAAAGAACCTGTAGTAGCCTGTATCTCCGTGCATATAACCAACAGCATAAATATGGATAAGCGTGCCACACGTGGTGACAACTATCAACATTACAGCTGTAAGAGGGTCTATGAGGAAACCGACAGAGACTTTAAAGGTTCCTGAAACCATCCACGTATAAAGGTCTGCATCGATAATTTTGCCAGCCATGACATCTCTTAATGTAAACAGGGCACATACCCATGAGCCGGCAATAGAGAGGACAGCCGGCCAGTGGGCTTTGTATCTGGTGACTTCCTTGCCGAGAAGAATATTGATTAAAAATCCTATTAACGGCAGAGTTGGTATTAAAACATGATAAAATTGAAGTTCCATTGATTACCCCTTACCCCTGCATCTCATGTACTTCATCCACATGCGCCGTGGCCTTGTTTCTGAATAAAGCAATTACTATCGCAAGTCCAATTGCTGCCTCAGCAGCTGCAACAGCAATAATGAAAAAAGCGAGTATCTGTCCCCTTAAATCCTGAATATACTGGCTGAAAGATATCAGGCTGATATTTACAGCATTCAGCATCAGTTCTATGGACATAAACATGATAATAACATTCCTTCTTGAAAGGAATCCAAACACTCCAATCGCGAAGATTGCCGCACTAAGTAATATATACCAGTTTAATGGAACCATTGTTTAAATTTTAATCCTCTTCTTTGCAAGGACTATCGCGCCAATTATTGCAATAAGAAGTATGAGTGAAGCCACCTCAAAAGGGAACAGGAATTCTGTATATAGTACTTTTCCCAGAACCTGTATATTTGATTCACTCTTTATAAGATCAACTGTATATTTGCCTGGTGGCGCAGCTATAAACGATCTTATTGACAGCATAAAAACCACGAAAAGCGCAACAGCAAATGTAAAGCCTGCAGACCAGGCACTGATAAATCTCTTTGCTTTCACTTCTTCTTTCAGGTTCAAAAGGAAAACTACGAAAAGGAATAATACAAGTATCGCACCTGCATAAACAATTATTTGTATTGCCGCCAAAAACTCAGCGTTTAAAAACAGGTAGAGACCTGCGATATGGAAAAAGAGCAGAAGCATCCATAGTACGCTGTGAACAGGATTTCTCCTCGTTACAACAAGAATTGATATTAAAACCATTGCAAACGCAAAATATGCAAAGAATAACTTAGGAAGCATCCCTTCTCCCTCTAAATGAAGCCTGGGTTGGAGGGGTTTCAAAATCCTCTGACATAGGCCTCCAGAATCTCTTGAAATATTCCTCTCCCTTTTTACCAGCCATATATTTATCCCAGTTTGATAAAAGTTTGTCCTTTGTCATGTAAAGTGCTTCTCTTGAGTAATCACTGTATTCGTAATTTTCTGTCAATACAATAGCGCCATAAGGACAGGCCTCTACACAAAAAGCACAGTATATGCATCTCAAAACTTCTATCTCATATTTTTCAACTTTCCCTTTTTCTCTTACGATTTTAATACACTGTGAAGGACAGATTGCAGCACAAAGCCCGCATCCGACACACTTCGCCTGTCCGATCGTAGGGTGTTTCGCAAGTGCATGCAATCCCCTGTACCCCGGGGCTATGTCTCTCCTTTCCTTTGGATACTGAATGGTAACTGCCTTAGATAACATCCTGCTGAAGGTAAGTGCCATACCTTTCAGGATCTCTATAAAGGTTATTTTCTTTACAAGTTCTTTAATAGTCACTCAGAAATCCCCTTATCATCATAAGAGTATTTTTATTAATCCTGTAATTAAAATATTTGCAAGTGCCACAGGTATTAGTATTTTCCAGCCGATAGCCATTAGCTGGTCGTACCTGTATCTCGGCACAGTAGCCCTGATCCAGTAATAAAAGAATATAAATGCATAAACTTTCAAAAGAAACCAGAAAATACCGGGGACATACGACAGAAACGGAATCTTCATTATATACCATGGCATAGTCCAGCCGCCTAAAAAGCATACTGCACATATTGAGGACATGATAAACATTCCAATATACTCTCCGAGGAAGAAAAGGGCAAATCTGAAACCGCTATATTCAGTAAAATATCCGGCAACGAGTTCGCTCTCAGCTTCAGGGAGGTCAAAAGGCGTCCTGTTTGTCTCAGCTACTGCTGCTATTACAAACACCACGAAACCTACAATCTGAGGGATCGCAAAAATCCCGAAAGGAGAATTTTCCTGCGCCTTTACTATATCTGATAAATTCAAAGAACCTGCCATCATCATTACGCCAACAAGACTCAGACCCATGGCAATCTCGTAACTGATGACCTGTGATGTTGACCTCAGGCCTCCTATAAATGAGTATTTGGAGTTTGATGACCATCCTGACATAAATATGCCATAGACACCGAGTCCTGACATGGCAAAGAGGAACAACAGGCCTAAATTGACATCAGCTATTACAAAATTGCCGGTGAAAGGTATAAAAGACAGTGATACCATAGCTGCAGCCATGAAGATTACAGGTGAAAGGTAAAACACAGGTTTATCAGCTTTTGCAGGGATAATATCTTCCTTGAAGAACAATTTTACCCCATCTGCAATAGGCTGAAGCAGTCCATGCGGTCCTACCCTCATAGGCCCGAGCCTCACCTGCATGTGGCCTATAACTTTACGCTCAAAGTATGTTGCATATGCCACATGGAGCAAAGTAATACCCAGAACCACTACAATCTTTAACAATATGATTCCAACATTAATCCCGAATTTGATTAATGCATCAAGTACTGAAGGTTCAATTAAATTTTCGAACATGTTGATCCTTTATTTACCTGTCACATTCTCCGAGCACAATATCAATCGTCCCAATATTAGCTATTACATCAGCAACCATATGTCCAATACACAACCTTGGTAAAGCAGATGCATGGATAAAAGAAGGAGATCTTAGCCGCATCCTGTAAGGCTTCCCTGTGCCGTCGCTGACAAAATAAAACCCGAGTTCTCCTTTAGGGACCTCTGTTGCAACATAGAGCTCTCCTTCCGGTACTCTCGGTCCTTTCTTAACAAAATTGAAGTGTTCGACAAGGAGTGCCTGTGCCTCCTTTATGTCATCCGGAACCTGAGCCTTAGCCAAATCCGCCAGCTTTTCATCGCTTTCGCCTTTGGCGCCCGGGACGATCTTCATCGCCTTGAACTTGCATGTCACAAAGCAGTTTGCACAGCTCAGGCAAAGTTCCTGTTTTATCTTGTGTGGTTTTTTCTTCTCACCAAAAATAGCCTTTGCAGGACATGCCCTCAGACACATACCGCAACCCTTGCATGCTTTTTCATCAATAAAATATGCATGCTGCTTTTGCGGGTGGGTAATAGGCATCATTTTATCTTTTGGTTGAAGTGTAAATTTAGGGGCATCAGCCATAATAGGACCTGGTGGTAATTTTTCAATGCACTGCCTGATTATGTTATTTGATTGCCTGAATTCCAGCATCCTGCAGCGGTATCTGTCATATGTATCGCCCTCTGTCCCTATCGGCACATCAAAATCTACTTTGTCGTAAGCGTCATAAGGGGCATGTTTTCTTATATCATAAGGAACACCTGAACCTCTTAATGTCGGTCCTGTCATACCCCAGCTAATTGCTTCTTCTGCTGATATTACGCCAATGCCAACTGTCCTCTTCAGCCAGATCCTGTTCTGGTCAATCAGGGTTTCATACTCCAATATCCTTGAAGGGAATTCCTCTGTGAATTTATAGAGGCTGTCAAGAAATTCCTGTGTAATGTCGTTTCTTACACCACCTATCCTTGGATAGGTCACAGTAAGCCTTGCACCGCAGATCTTTTCAAACAGTTCCAGTATCCACTCCCTCTCTCTAAAGCAATAAAGGAATACGGTCATTGCACCTATATCAAGGGCATGTGTTGCAAGCCACAAAAGATGGTTTGATATCCTTGACATCTCACCAACTATTGTTCTTATAAATTTTGCCCTCTCAGGCGCTTCTATACCACAAAGTTTCTCAATTGCAACAACATAACCAATATTGTTTGACATGGCAGAAACATAATCCAGCCTGTCTGTCAAAGGAAGAGCCTGGAAGTAAGAAAGGCTTTCACCGAGTTTCTCTACGCCCCTGTGCAGATATCCCACATAGGGTGTGACCTTAACAATTCGTTCACCATCTATATCAAGCAAAAGCCTTAAAACACCATGCGTAGCAGGGTGCTGGGGGCCCATGCTGACATTGAGTTCCCTTGTTTCAAGTATTTTGCTTACATCTTCCATACTATCCTTCCCATTCGAACTCTCTTAAAGCTTTGGATCTTTCAATAACTTCAACCAAACCAGGCCATTCGTTTTCAGGTTCAGGGCCTTTAAGCGGGTAATCTTTTCTCAATGGATAACCTTCCCAATCCTCCGGCATAAGTATTCTTCTTAAATCGTAATGCCCGTTGAATATAATGCCGAACATGTCAAAACATTCCCTTTCATGCCAGTCAGCACCGGACCAGATAGACGTTACAGAATTTATCTTTGGGTCTTCCTCAGGAACCTCTGCTCTCAGGCGAATCATGTGACGGTGCTTTATGGAATAAAGGTTATAAACAACTTCAAATCTGACCTCTTTTTTACCTTTATAATCAACACCACAGAGATCTTTTAAATGATGAAAAAGCAAATCTTCTTCATCGTGGAGATATCTGCAGATCTCAACTATCCTGTTCCTCTTTAAAATGACAGAAACCTGTCCTGCAAAATCCTTAACATCAACTACCTCTGAAGGAAACTTTTCCTTTATCCGCTCAGCTATTTGAGCAGGTTCCATCCCTTTTTGAGGTAAAGATAATCTTACTTCAACTACCGCCACGGGCTCCACCTCGCTCTTTCTTTTCTCATCTTTTCCTGAAGTTTCATTACTCCTTCCAGCAATGTTTCAGGTCTTGGGGGACAACCGGGCACATAAACATCCACTGGCAGGAAGGTATCACAACCCTGCACCGTATTATATGTTCTGAATACTCCGCCAGTGCAAGCACAGCTTCCCATTGCTATTACGTACCTCGGTTCAGGGATCTGGTCATAAACCCTTCTCACAACAGGAGCCATCTTTTTTGTAACTGTGCCGGCAACAATCAAACAATCCGATTGTCTTGGCGAACCTCTGAATATAACACCGAACCTGTCAAAGTCATAATGGGCTGCACCCACTGCCATCATCTCAATTGCGCAGCAGGCGAGACCGAAAGTCGCTGGCCATAAAGAAGATAACCTTGACCAGTTAACAATTTTATCCAGAGATGTAATAATTACATTCGGAGGTAATATCTTTGTTCCTTCTTCTACCTCAACAAGCCCGATTGTTGATGCATCAATTAACAATTCCTACCTCCATTTTAATGATATAAAACAACTAATTTAAAACTATATTTTCAATCCCACTGAAACGCCTCTTTATCCCAGGCGTAAATATATCCGATTAAAAGAATTACTATAAAAATAACCATTTCAATAAATGCATAAATACCGATTTTATCAAAGACTACAGCCCATGGATATATAAAAACTGCCTCAACATCGAATATTACAAAAAGCATGGCAATTATATAAAACCTTATGGAAAATCTGTACCGTGGCTCTCCGATTGGATTAACACCTGACTCATAAGGCATGAGTTTTTCAGGATACGGCTTTTTCAGCCTGAAGATCGTACCAATTAATAAAGCGCCGACGCCAAAGGCCGCACCGATAATAATAAAGATCAAAACTGGTAAATAATTTGATGGTATATAAGCTCCGGGCATAAGCGGATATGTTATACTTAAAAATATCAGTTCTTGTCAAGTAAAAAATTAAAAGATAATTTGAGATGTTAAACAGGTTTTGAAAAAACCTGAATTAATGTAAAATTGTTTGAAATTTATTAATTTATCTAAGACCTGTTGAGTCGGCGTACATTAGCTAAAAATGCTCTATTTTTTAATTATAGAATTAAGATATTGAAAGCTATAGGTCATAGAAACATCAAAGTATCAAAAAAAGCTTTCCATAAAAATTAAACACTAAGGGTCACAGATTATTAGTTGCCTGCATTTTTCTAATTATTTTAGTTTTTTACTTTTTAGGGTCAAGAAATAAAGGAGGGGAATCTTAATGTTTAAAATCCTAAAGAAAGTGGAATTATCAGATCTGGTAACTTTGTTCGAGATAGATGCAAAAGATATTGCTAAAAAAGCACAGGCAGGTAATTTTTTCGTTCTTAGAATCCATGAAGAAGGCGAGAGAGTACCCTTAACTATTGCTGATTTCGACAGGGAAAAAGGTACTTTAATCACAGTCTTCCAGAAAGTCGGGAAGACAACAAATCAATTAGGGTCATTAAATGAAGGTGACTATATTTCTGATGTAATCGGCCCAATGGGTTTGAGTACCCACATAGAAAATTTCGGGAAGGTAGTCTGTGTTGGCGGCGGGGTTGGAATAGCACCTGTCTATCCAATAGCCAGGGCATTAAAAGAGGCAGGGAATACAATAATTTCCATAATAGGTGCAAGATCAAAGGATCTCATTTTCTGGGAAGAAAAAATGCGCAATGTCTCAGATACGCTGATTGTAACAACAGATGACGGTTCTTATGGCAGAAAAGCAGTGGTAACCATTCCTCTGGAAGAATTCCTGAGAGAGGACAAAGACATAAAATTGGTAATTGCCATAGGTCCGGCTATCATGATGAAATTTGTCTGCATCACTACAGAGAAATACAATGTAAAAACCATTGTAAGTTTAAATTCAATTATGGTAGATGCAACAGGAATGTGCGGCGCATGCAGGGTTGAAGTTGGAGGAGAAACAAAATTTGCATGTGTTCATGGCCCTGAATTTGACGGGCACAAGGTTAATTTCGACCTGCTCATGGCAAGACAGAGAATGTATCCTGAAGAAGAAAAGATGGCTATGGAAAGATATAAAGAAATGACGGGGGTTAAATAAGATGGCTGAGGCTGGAAAAGAAGAGAAAAAAACAAAACCAAGAGTGAAAATGAGGGAGCAGGAATCTCTCGAAAGGGCCAGAAATTTCATGGAAGTGCCTTACGGATATACTCCTGACGAGGCAGTTAATGAAGCTTCCAGATGTTTGACCTGCCTGAAACCTTCATGCAGAAAAGGCTGTCCTGTAGAAGTAGATATCCCTTCATTCGTCAAATTAGTCAAAGAGGGGAAATTCATAGAAGCCGCCTGGAAAGTAAAAGAGAAAAATGCATTACCCGCTGTATGCGGAAGGGTATGTCCCCAGGAGATTCAATGTGAGTCCTTATGTATCCTCGGTAAAAAAGGAGAGCCGGTTGCAATTGGCAATCTGGAAAGGTTCGTTGCTGACCATGAAAGAGAAAAAGGTGACATAAAAATTCCTGAAAAACCAAAGCCTACCGGCAGGAAAGTCGCAATAATAGGATCCGGACCAGGCGGTCTGACATGCGCAGCAGATTTAATAAAATCAGGACATCAGGTCACCATATTCGAAGCATTACACAAACCAGGCGGTGTTTTAATCTATGGCATCCCGGAATTCAGGCTTCCGAAGGCAATAGTAGAAAGAGAGGTTGAATATATAAAACAGCTCGGAGTCGAGCTAAAGCTTAACACCGTGATTGGCAAGCTCCATACAGTAGATGAACTCTTGAATGACCACGGATATGATGCATGCTTTATTGTGACAGGTGCAGGACTACCCATATTCCTTGGA
>MHEF01000069.1:12922-16641 GCA_001805125.1 Nitrospirae bacterium RBG_13_39_12 | reverse complement strand
ATTCTGCAAACGAATTTCTCACAAGAGCCAACCTGATGAAGGCATACCTTTTCCCTGAATATGATACACCCATAAAACGAGGCAAAAAGGTTGCTGTTTTTGGCGGCGGGAATGTTGCCATGGACTCAGCAAGGGTAGCATTAAGACTTGGCGCAGAAAAGGTTTACCTTATATATAGACGCACTGAGGCTGAAATGCCGGCGAGAAAAGCAGAAGTCCACCATGCGCATGAGGAAGGAATAGAATTTTTATTCCTGACCAATCCCACGAGGTTTATTGATGATGGCAAAGGGAACCTATGCGGAGTCGAGTGCCTTAAGATGGAACTGGGAGAACCGGACCAATCCGGCAGAAGAAAACCCATACCTATTAAAGGAAGTGAATTTCAGATTGAGATTGATGTGGGAATTCCTGCACTCGGGACAAGGTCAAACCCTCTCCTTTTAAGCGCCATGCCTGATTTGAAATTAAACAAGAGGGGCTATATATTGGCTGAAGAAGGTACAGGCATGACTTCAAAGGAAGGAATCTTTGCTGGGGGAGATATAGTCACAGGCTCTGCAACTGTTATCCTTGCTATGGGCGCTGGCAGGAAAGCAGCAAATGCGATTAATGAGTATTTGAAATGGAAACACTGGGATACAAGTAATTTCAATACTCAATAAAAAAATAATATATAAAGGGCGAAGTTTTCCTATCGCCCTTTATATATTTTCTAAACATGTGTGGGCATCTTTTCTACTTTTGATGTGTTGCCCTCATGGTTTGATCAAGTTCCTTAATATTCCCAAGGTCTTTTACCATCATTGCCCAACCATACCAATAGGCATAATCTGGGTTGACATGGAAAAAGGCCTGGTAAGTTCTCATCCTGTGTTTCATATACATCTGGAAAAGAATCTGGTCTATGTATGAAAGCTTATTTGTGTCACCACCACCTGTTTGCATAAAGTATAAAAAGTCCGGATATGCAAAGGAATAATTGGCAGGCTTTTTGATAATGCCGTCTTTATAAAGACCAGCAACAATCTGTATCGCGTCAGCAAGGAGGCGATCGGCTTTCTGCATCATGGAATCACCCATTTCAAGCTGATGACGTGCATATTGAGCGGAATGACAGTTACTGCATCTCTTTATCATTTTATCACGTTCAGTCTTCCAGGACTCTTCGGTAAGCCTTACCATATCCACTGACTTTACAGCTTCAAGCCGTGCAGTTGGCTCACCGGTATCAGGATTGAGTACCCCAAGAGCTTTTAAAATAGTAACTCTATCAGCCTTCCATTGAGGATCTTCAGGTAATGGCAGTCTTACTCCAAGAAAGCCCCATGCGGTCCGGTTTTCATGAGTACCTTCCGGGAGATGGCAGTCCTGGCACGACGGAGCTTGAGCATTTTCAGGTAAATTTCCAGAGTTTTTGACAAACCAGCGTGTTCCGTGTTTAGAGCTTTCCCACATCTCCCACTGGGGATGATCATACCCCATGTGACACTGCTGGCATGCCTTAGGATCTAAAGCCTCCTTTTTCGAAAAACTGTGTCTGGTATGACACTCGTCACAGGAATTATTCTGATACCGATAGCCTTTTGCTAATTGTTCCTTTTTCTGCGCCTCGGTCTTGATTCCCATATTGTGACATCCTCCGCAGCCCCTCCCACCTTCCATAAGCTCATCGGGTTCCACATGAGTAATGGGCATAGCATTCATCGAAGTCCAGCCGAAATTGTGTTTTCCCTTTGCAAATTCATCAAACTGCTTATTATGACACTGAGAACAGAGTTGTTCATCAGGGAGTTGAGCAAGTTTTACATTATTAGGTCCAGTGTGTTTGTCCCCATGGCATGTTGAACATGTTATCTCCATCTTGCTATGTTTGCTGGCTTCCCAGTCTTTCACCAGCCCAGGCGTGACGCCCCGATGGCAGTTTACGCAGGATTCCGTGTCTGCGAATGACGCATCTAAGGATCCCAAGCATGAAAAGAGAAGAGAAAATGATAAAAGAATGATTAATTTTTTCATAAGACCTCCGTATCAGTGTATTTTCTATCGAACTCCATGCTCTTGACAATCCCTGCCCTAATGGGATCAAGATGCATGTATCGTATCATGGCTAAAAGATATCTGTCTTACTCATAAAGAATTGACTTGTAGCGATTCTCAAATAAATGCCCGGTTCTTCCATGCCTCCGATTAAAACATATCCCCTCTGTTTACCCCTCGTATTATAATATGATGAAGCGCTCCGGAAATATCTAATCGTGCTTGACGCAGCATGGCATATTATTATCGATTCGTGTTCCTTTTTTCAATGCTCTGTCCCATTAGGAATCAACGTCCCTCGTCTCTATAATTACAGGATAAAAATTTACTTTCTCTTCTTCTTTTTCAGCGCAAAAAATAACATTGCAGCTGCGCCTATACCAATGACAGAACGTGCAACAGCGCCTGATATTAAAATCCCATTTTTCAAAATCTTTTTAGCGGTTTCTTTATAACTCATATCAGAATCAATATTATCACCAAATAAGATGGTGGTCTATAAAAAATTTAGTTCCTTTCGATTTCCAGTCACGTTCTTTACCATTATAGCAACTTTTTCATTTGAGGATTCATGAAGAAGATACCAGTGAGCATGTTATCTGCTAAAGTTTGATTTAAAAAAACATCAAAACTGCCTTTCAAAATAAAATCCTTATAAGGCTTTTCAAAATATATTGTATTAATTTTTATTTGTGCTATACTAAATCAAATAAAATTTTTATTACAATAAGGAGGGAATATGGCACAAGCAAAAAAGGCAAAATGTGTTGCCAAAACCACCAAAGGAACAAAATGTAAGAACATTGCTACTGGAAAATCTAAATACTGCGCAACTCATAAGAAAAAATAGCAGCAGTTTTAAAATCCATCCTCTAAGGACTACTTAGAGGATGGATTATTTATTATTACTTTTTAGAACAGTCGATTATCAATAAGTTAGAATCAAAATATTTGATTCTAACGGATAAATGTGGTGTTGTTTTTGCCGCTACATTATCATTGCAGTCAACAAGAATTTTAGTTTTTCCGACCCCATCCTTTGCTTTCCCGTCACCAAATTAAAATTACAGCAATCATAAAGCAAATCAAAAGAAACAACTATCTTTAAGCTGTCCCTGTTCCTCACCCTCAGGTTACATGCTTTCCCTTTCGAAGAGTTTGCCAAAATAGTAAAATAAAACAGCAATGATAGTCTTTGATAATGTAAGCAAATCATTTAACGGTAAATGGGCTGTAAGGGAGCTTAATCTTAATGTTGATAAAGGAGAAGTCTTCGGGCTTCTTGGACCGAATGCTGCCGGAAAAACAACATCCATTAAGATGATGGCCGGTCTTCTAAGACCAACAGAAGGAAAGATATTATTAAACAGACATGACATTGTAAAAGACCCGATAGAAGCTAAATCAATTCTAGGTTATGTACCTGATAAGGCATTTCTATATGAGAAACTTAAAGGCCGTGAATTTCTCAAGTTTGTTGCATCTATTTACAGGATTGAAAAAACAACAGCTATTCAGAAGATTGACGAACTGCTTGAGATATTCGGTTTAAAGGATATAGAACAGGAGCTTATAGAGAGCTATTCACAAGGTATGAGGCAGAGGCTGTTATTCCTTTCTGCTCTGATTCATAATCCAAAAATATTGCTGATTGATGAGCCATTTGTAGGTCTTGACCC
>MHEF01000069.1:378-12915 GCA_001805125.1 Nitrospirae bacterium RBG_13_39_12 | reverse complement strand
TTAATCATGCTGAAAGACATGATACGCAGACTAAGTTCAAAAGGTGTCACTGTCTTCATGGCCACGCACAGCCTGCATATTGCTGAAGAACTATGTGAAAGGGTTGGCCTTATCAGTAAAGGCTCTCTCATCAGCATAAAAAACAGGGCAGAGATCGGTACAGAAGGCGGTCTTGAAGAGTTATTCTTAAAAATAACCTCGTGAAATTCATGTACCGAACTCGACGTCATTCCCGCTTGTCGGGAATCTTTCTTTGCTATGACTCCGTACAAGGATAAGAAGAAGGATTCTGGACAAGCCAGAATGACATTTCGAATGAATAGATTTATTTAACAGATAGAAATTGAGAGCCGGAATTACAGAAAAGCGTAAAGGTATTTTCAATTGAAAACAACTTTTTTATTATTGATCCCAAAGATTTTGTCCATAAAAAACTCTATTACCCTGAAGACCCTATTGAAAAGGGTTCCTTTCATATTTATCGGCCTTATCTTCTGGGTATTGTTTTATTTAGGTTCCTACAAAGTCTTAAACTTTATCCGTGATCTGAAATTTTTTGGGGAAATACTATCTAAGAAACTTCTCTCCATTACTTTTTTTAGTCTTTTTGTCTTTCTTATTCTCAGCAACATCATTACTGCGCTGTCTTCTTTTTATATGTCAAAAGACATTCCTCTACTCATGTCAAAACCAATAAAAACGAGGGACCTTCTCGGGCTGAAGACAATAGAGACCACATCGAGTTCATCATGGATGGTTCTATCCTTTATCCCTCCATTTTTTATTGCCTATGGCATAAGCTATAATGCGCCGCTTATTTTTTATCTTGTGCTGATTCTAACCTTCATTCCCTTCTTGCTCATAGCAGGTGGCATTGGAATTACTGTTGCACATTTGCTTACAAGGATATTTTCCATAAGAAATTTGCGGTTATCATTGCTCGCTATAGGACTCTTGGTTTTTATAACTATATATCTTTTTGTAAGGTCTCAGTGGTCTGTAAGCCTTGAAAGTTCTGAAAGATTTATAAAAACTCTGCTTGCAATAAAAACGGATTCTCCTTATTTGCCTGGGCTGTGGATAACAGAATCTGTCATGCCATTACTAAGAAAACAAATACCCAATACTGTCTATCCATTTGTGATCTTAAGTTGCGGGATATTCATGCTTATATTATCCGGCGTCGTTGGTAACAGGTTATATATTAATAATCTTGAAAAGATTATACCATCTGTAAGACATGGCATTAAGTCAACAAGAGAGGGTTTCTATCCAGGTAGCATCTGGGCTGTTTTGTGGAAAGATGTAAAGATATTTTTCAGAGACACAGGACAGTGGTCACAGCTTTTTATTATAAGTGCGCTGATATTTATCTATATTTATAATTTCAGGACTATGCCCCTAAAGACATTATCTGAAATATTTCCTTTTATTAAAGAATTTATGGTACTTGTAAACATGTTAATGGCAGGCCTTGTTCTTTCCGCAGCATCTGCAAGGTTTCTTTATTCCTCAATCAGTCTCGAAGGCATGGCCTTCTGGATTATAAGGGCATCACCTTTAACTATAAAAAAATTGCTCTGGTCAAAATTCTTATACGGGTTTATTCCTGTAACTGTTATTCTTTTTTCAGTTGTTTTTATTACAAATATGGCAATGGGTACAGACAGCCTGTTGATGCTCCTGTCCGTAATTACTATTTTTTTATTGTGCATTTCTATAAGCGGACTCGGCACAGGAATGGGCGCTGTATTGCCGAAATTTAGATATGAAAATATAGCCTCTATCTCAATGAGTCCCGGCGGCATGTTATTTATGCTAATAGCATTTCTGGTAGTTCTCGTGACAGTTTCTCTTGAAGGATGGTCTTTTTACGTTTATAGAAAAGCTGCAATGTCAGGTTTGTCATTAAGCTACACAGAGAAAGGCCAGGTTTTACTTGCGGGCATGTTAATCATAATATTGAACAGCCTTGCTTTTTTTATCCCGATGAAGCTGGGGGAAAAGCGTCTTGAAAAAGACTTTAATGTTTAAACGCCCTCTGGCCTGTAAATACCATAGTTACTTTTGGTTTAGCTTCATTACAGGCTGTTATAACTTCAAAATCCCTTTCAGATCCCCCTGGCTGAACTATTGCTGAGACACCCTGTTTTATTCCAACATCAACACCATCACGGAATGGGAAAAATGCATCAGAAACCATGACAGAGCCTTTAAGCCCGCCCCTTTTCTTTTTAGTTTCCTTCTCTATTTCACGTAGTGCATACTTATCCCTTTTACCTTGTTTTACATCAAGCTCAAATGTTTTATAGGGAACACCATATTTCCTGAAACATAATGCATCAGCGTATTTTTGATATGCTTTATAGACTGCTATCTCAGCCACACCCACTCGATCCTGCTCACCAGTACCAATCCCTACAGTAACACCATCTTTAACATAAATCACTGAGTTTGATGTAATCCCCTGCTCTACATTCCATCCGAAAAGCATATCGTCATATTCTCTATTCTTTGGCCTTCTCTCTATTTCGTAGTCTTTTCCCTGATAAGTTGCTTTTGCCGGCAAAAAATCTTTCTTTGATTTAATCTTGTTCATAGGGGATTGCTGGACAATCATACCTCCGTCATTTAATGATTTGAAATCCACAAAGCGGAAAGTCTTATATCTCTCCAACTCATTGATCCTGCTAATCCTTATAATTCTAAGATTCTTTCTCTTAGATAAAATATTAATAGTCCCCTCTTCAAACTCAGGAGCAGCCACAACTTCGAGATAGTTATTGTTGACCATTTCTGCAGTTTCTTTATCCATGGACCTATTCACAACAAGGCACCCGCCAAATGCTGCTATCCTGTCAGCCATGTTAGCTTTCTCATATGCGTCAGCCAATGTTTTTCCATATGCGGCACCGCAGGGATTATTATGTTTTAAGATTACAGCAGAAGGACGGTCCATCAGGTACTTAATAACATTAAGCCCATTATCAAGGTCTGTAAGGTTTGTCTTACCCGGATGCTTCCCTGCCTGGATCATATCCTCTTCAGTAATGCTGCTTACAAGGCCGTTGCCCGGCTGTATGAACTGGCAACCCCCTAAAGTCAGATTACCGTTAATCAGTTCATAAAGTGCAGCTTCCTGGTCTGGATTTTCACCATAACGAAGACCTTTTTCAATCAAGTCCCCTGTTTTATCATCAGGTATCTTCCACGTTCTTTTCCTGTATATTAATGTCTGATCACCAAATTTAATTACCATCTCATCAGGAAAATGATCATCCATGATAGTGCGGTACATCTTCTTTATGTCTGACATGAAATACCTCCTTCTCTAAAAAATTGATAAACAAGATTAACTGATAATGGAAAATTTCCAAATCCTGACATCGAAATCCTGAACAAATCAAAATATTTAAACTCATTCAAAAATAGGGATAGAAACACAGGATTCTTTAAAACTAAAAGCGTAGATAGAAAAGGCTGGTGAAGAATTTTTATACGACACTTTAAAGTAAAACCTCTTGAGTCGTAAACGAATAAACTTTTATTCTGTAAAGCACCTGCGTCTGCCATATAAATAATTTGTCGATTATAAAAATTATGAGACAGCCTTCTATATCTCTGTTTTTTGGTTGTTTCGTGCTTGTGATTTTGGGATTCAGGATTTCTTCTTATATTTTTCTTTAACTTTCAATGCCTCTTCAAGCATCAAAAGATACTTGACGTATTTAAATCCCAGCCTCATCAATGCGATTTCATCGGTCTTTATCTTCTCGATCTCATTTTTATCAATATCAAAGACATCAAGGAACCTGCTCTCAAATATATATCTCCTGAACCTGTCCAGATCATAACTTGCTGTGTAAATCTGAGCCTGTTTGTTCGTGTCAAGTGGCTCGCCAGCCGGATCCCTTCTTAACTGGATCTCCATCCACTCCCTGTTCATATCATCGTAGAGACTTACCTCCTGGTCCTCTCTCCATGATTGTATTGTCCATTCAACATCTTCCTGATAGCCAAGGCAATGCTGCTCCCTGATAAAAAAATAGAACTCCTCATGCACCGGCCCTTTTTCTGAGCCTTTTTTCAGAGAAGCCTGACCAACTGGATAGTAACGGCAGTTTGCAGGACGGTCAGTATAAATAGTACAGCCTTCCGGTGTTACAAATGGACATTTCTTCTCTTTATCATCCGCCATTTTAAGTATCACAAAGGGATGCGAGGTTTTCTTTTCAATTTCCATATTAGTATATTTTTCGAGAAATTCCTCAGAAGAGATACCCAATCTGTTTTTCATTCTCAGGATGTCATAAGGAGTTAATAATATATTTATATTGCTGCAGCATTTCGTAAAACATTTTATGCCTTTATGACACCTGAATTTAAATTTGGCATCGAGAGTATATTTGGTTGGTTCTACATCTTTCATACTTGGTATCGGCATCTTGATTCAATCCTTTCTGTCTTAATTTAAGAAATTACTGAACAGCAAATTCATCAGCATATTTTTCAGACCTTATCAGAAAATCTTTCAGCTCATGTTTCCTGCGTGCAAATCGTCTCACTCCTGATATGGAATGATTGACCATGGGAGTAAGGCAACATTCATTCCCATCTTTTATAGCGTGTCCTATTAATCCAAATAATGCACTTTTCGGGTTAATTATCCGGCCTAAATATCTATCTTATATATTATACAAAAAAAAGGCCGACAGAAACTTCTGTCGGCCTTAGGCTGTTTATATACCTAAATAAGCGGAACGATCAGCAATGCAACGATATTGATAACCTTAATCATCGGGTTGATTGCCGGTCCGGCTGTATCCTTATATGGGTCGCCGACTGTGTCGCCCGTTACAGAGGCTTTATGTCCATCGCTCCCCTTCTTGTGTACGACACCTTTGTCGTCAGTAACTCCAACTTCAAAGGATTTCTTGGCATTGTCCCATGCACCACCGCCGGATGTCATTGCGATAGCCTGGAACAATCCTGTGATTATGCTGCCTATGAGGACTCCTCCGAGTGCCTCCCTGCCCAAAAGCAATCCGACAATTATCGGGGTAGCTACGGGGATAAGTGCGGGAAGCATCATCTGCCTGATTGCACCTTTTGTTACGATATCAACACAGGTTCCATACTCTGGCTTTCCTGTTCCTTCCATGATACCGGGGATTGTCCTGAACTGCCTTCTGACCTCTTCAACAATACTACCGGCAGCTTTTCCAACTGCCTCCATTAGGAGAGACCCAAAGTAGTATGGGAGAAGTCCGCCGATAAAGAGTCCGACTAGAACCAATGGGTTTGAAAGGTCAAACGCAAGCACCTCTCCAAAAGATCTCGAATACTCTGCAAATAAAACCAGAGCAGCGAGACCTGCTGAGCCAATTGCATAACCCTTTGTTACTGCCTTTGTTGTATTACCGACTGCATCGAGAGGGTCGGTAATTTCACGGATTTCTTTCGGCAGCTCAGCCATCTCTGCAATACCACCAGCGTTATCGGTTATAGGACCATAGGAGTCAATGGCAACAACGATTCCGGTCATGGAAAGCATCGAAACCGCTGAAAGGGCAATTGCAAAAAGTCCTGTTACTGCCTGATCAGGAGTAATATTTACAAAACCTCCGGCACCAATCCAGAATGCCCAGATAATTGCTCCACAAATTACTATAACAGGCATACCTGTTGATTTCATACTGACTGCAAGCCCGGCAATAACATTTGTTCCATGGCCTGTAAGGCTTGCTCTTGCTATATGCTTAACAGGAGAAAAACTGGTGGATGTAAAATATTCTGTTATCATAACAATAAGACCTGTCAGCATAAGGCCGATAAGGGCTGTTGTAAAGACTCCCATCTGTGTAAAAGGCGCAGTACCGCCTTCAGGAGTGACACCAGGAAGCCCCAGGAACCATCCGGCTACGAAATAAAATGCTATTGCAGCCAGGATACCTGAGACCGCAAGTCCCTTATATAAAGCGCCCATAATATACTGGCTTTTGCCAAGGCGTACAAAATATGTGCCTATAACAGAGGCCACTATTGAAATGCCACCGATAAGAAGCGGGAATTCAACCCAGGGGCTATCCGCTCCAAAAGCAGTCTTTGCAAGAAGCATTGCAGCAACAAGGGTAACTGTATAGGTCTCATAAAGGTCTGCCGCCATTCCTGCGCAGTCACCTACGTTGTCACCTACGTTGTCAGCAATAACTGCAGGGTTTCTCGGATCGTCCTCAGGAATTCCTGCCTCGACTTTACCTACAAGGTCTGCACCTACGTCTGCAGCCTTTGTATAAATACCACCTGCAATACGTGCAAAAACACTCATGAGAGAACAGCCGAAACCAAGTCCTACAAGTGCATGGAACGCATTTTCTCCTGCGTATGTCTTTGCAACATAAAAATAACCTGCTAATCCGATAATTCCTAATCCAACAACCATAATACCGGTAACTGAGCCACCTTTAAATGCAACATTCAAAGCTGCACTGAGTCCTTTGTATGCAGCCTGTGTGGTACGCACATTAGCCCGGACAGTGACCATCATGCCGATATAGCCGGCCAATGCTGAACCCACTGCACCGATCACAAAACCGACTGCTGTCCATGTACCCAGAAAAAATAATAATCCGGTAATCACCACTCCTACCATTGCAACTGTCTTGTATTCACGAGCAAGAAAAGCAGCTGCACCTTCTTTTACAGCGCCTGATATCTCCTGCATACGGGCACTACCCGCATCCTGCTTTATTACCCATGCCGCAGTCATCAGGGCGTATAAAACACCAATTACTCCGCAGATTAAACCGAATAAAATGATTGGGCTCATCTATCCCTCCTTTTCTTTATTTTGCGAAATTGAACTTCCACATATTAGTAGATGCGACGTATTAGAGAGTGAGAACTTTATGAAATTTATATTGTTACTAAACTCCCCCCTCACCTCCTTCTCTAAAAATATTCCTTAGATGCCTGAAAGGCTAAGATTCCCTTTCTGCATACTTAGCAAAAACCATTGCTGTGGCTCTATAAACCATATGCGCCATTTTTGAAAACGGAGCATAAATAAACAGGAAAAAGACAACTACAAGGTGAGCAAAATATATAACATAAGCAAGAATTGCAATATCAGCTAATCTCATTATCTCAGAAAGAATACCTGTCACAACTATCGCAATTATTAAATTTATAAAAAGCCAGTCATAGTAACCACCTGATCCGGCCTTTTCCTTATTCTTCAGTCTGTATCTGACAACAAGAGTAATACCGAGAAGCAACCCGAGTGCACTCGCGTTTCCGACTATTTTAACTGGATCTGTCAGCGGATAAGGTGATTCTCCCAGCATCCAGCTAAAGGGCTTCGCTCCTAAAAGTTTCATGGCTGCTGGTCCGTAAAGATAGGTAACTGCCCAGGCAGTGGTAATCGCAAGTCCTATAAAACTGTAAAAAACTAAAAAGTGCGATAGCTTGCGCTCTTTTGTCACATTACATTTTTCAAAACGTTTGTGTGAGAGTATTTCACTGATAGTCGCTGTGATCGCATTTGATATCCCTCCCTTGGGAGTTATGCCTAAGGTACGTACCATATCTTTCCAGTATCTGGAAATACCAACCGCTAAGGAAACAACAGCAAAGAAAAATATAGGAACATAAACACCATCTATGTAATAAGAAGGCAGGAGTGACGAGTATGCAATTTGCCCTGCCTCATTCCTTATAGATTCGAGATTCAGGTGACCAAGCGATGCGAAGATAATAAGCAGGATTACCACGGGAACTGCGAAAAGAAGTACCAGATATGAAGGACTGCCGACAGCCTTCCCTAAAAACGATGGGACCGAATAATTCTCAATAGACATTTTTCTCACAGCATTGAGGACTTCTCCAGGCTTTGCTCCCCTTGGACAGTAAGCAGTGCAGTCACTGCACTGGTGACAAAGCCAGATGTCGGGATTCGTTATGAGCTTGTCCTTCAAACCCCATTGTGCATACATCATCTCTTTTCTTGGGAACGGTTTATCATTAGGTGTTAAACTGCATACAACAGAGCACGTTGCACACTGATAACACTTCTTTAAGGATTCTCCGCCTCCCTTTGTAATCGCATTTATAAAATCTAAATCAGGCGATACAACTACCGAGTCATCTATTTTTGGAACCGTAGACTCTTTAGCTGCTTCTTCCACTTTTGCTTCAGATGCTTGGGTTTTTTCTTGTTCCATTTATTTTATATCCTCCCTATACTCATAGGTCGCAGACAAACCTGATCCTTACTAAAATTCCTTGAACGGATTATGCCCTATTTCCTTTACCTTTGCCGCAAACTCATTAATCATATCGGGCAACTTGTCATATTCATCAATCCCCACCTGTAACATCTTAACACGATCCGCCTCAAGTTGTAGTTTATTAAGAGTTTCACCGACCTTGCTGAAACGGACACTTGCAAGCTCACTCCCCTTGACGAAATGACACTGATAATTCTCGCCAAACTTACACCCTATGAGCAAGAACCCGTCAATCCCTTTTGAAAAAGCATCAGCAATCCATACAAGGTGCATTCCACCGAGGCACCTCAAGGGGACAAAACGAATGCTTGGGTCAATGGATTTGCGCTGCAGCGCCATAGTATCAAGGGCTGGATATGCATCGTTTTCACAAACAAGAGAAATAATCCTGAACTCTTCTTCAGGCACATTTATTGATTTAACCATTGAGCCTATGATATCAATACTATAATCTTTAAATGATACGATTCTTTCAGGGCAGGCTCCCATACAGGTTCCGCAACGTCTGCACCTATTAACTCTATAAAAAGGTATTCCTTTCTCATCTTCATCAATTGCTCCAAATGGACACTCCTCAGTACATCTCTTACAAGCAGTACACCTGATAAGCTGCGGGTCCGGAAAAGTCAAATCCCATGCCCTCGGATGGACTGCCACGCCTTTCGCAACATGATCTATACATTGTATTGCCTTAAAAGCCGCTCCTGCTGCATCTTCCTGTGCATCGGTCATGTTCATCGGTTGTCTGACAGGACCGGCAGCATATACACCTGTTCTCCTTGTCTCATACTGGAAACATACAAAGTTCGAATCTGCAAATCCGAGAGCGCCTTCAAGAGATGGTATTTCAGGTCCCTGTCTGTATGTGAGGTTTAAGATAAACTCCGGTTTTGGAGTAGATTCAATATAGGCTTTCTTAGCTTCATCACCTTTTGCAGCAGCCTGAGTAATTCCATCAAGATATTCCTGGGGGGCTCTTGTGGTTGGAACCATTCCTGTTGCTAGCACAACAAGATCAGCCTCGACCTTTATCTTTTCGCCTAAAAGGCTTTTTTCCATCATTACATAAAGATTTCCGTTGCCGGCATCTGCAACTCCTGTTACTTCACCCTTGGTTAACATAATACCGGGGTCATTCTGTGCTTCCTTATAGAAAGACTCAAGCCTTCCGGGTGTTCTTATGTCTTTATATAGGATCATGGCCAACGCATCGGCCTTTTCTCTTACATATCGTGCCTGCTTCAGTGAAGTAGCGCAGCACATCGATGAACAATAAGGAAGATGGTTGGGATCCCTGCTGCCTGCGCATTGAATGAAAGCAACCTTTTTTGCTTCTTTACCATCAGAAGGCCTTGTGATTACACCGCTTTTGGCAATCTGTTCAAACTCGATATTAGTTACCACATTTTTGAACTGTCCATAGCCGAGATGACCAAGTTTTGTTGCATCATAAGGCACCCAGCCTGTAGCTAATACAATTGCCCCTATCTTTTCAGTCACAGGGCCGCTGCTTGAAGCTATTGTGACATCAAACAGTCCTGGCTGTCCTTCTGTTTTCTCGATCTTTGCTGATTTATATACAGTAATATTCGGTTGGCTTTCTACCTCTTTAATGACCTTGTCTATCTCTGTATCAACAATTACCGGTTCTCGGTAATCCCTCGTCGGTATCTTCTTATACAACTTGTTTGCAAAACCACCAAGCTTTTGCTCCTTCTCAACCAGAACAACTTTATATCCGGCCTTTGCTGATTCAATGGCCGCAGTCATACCGGTAATACCGCCGCCTATCACTAAAATAGTATTGCTCAGGTTTTCAAGGATGGCAGGAGCAGGAAGTTCAGATTTCTGGGCCCTTATTGCGCCCATCAAGATATAATCCTCAGCCAAACTCTGCGTATCATCAGTTTTCGGAGGCTGCATCCATGCGACAAATTCCCGGATATTAACCCTTTCCACTAAAGAACCCGGGAAATCAAACTCATCATATTTAACACGTGGAGAACATGCTGCAATTATAACCGTGTTAATACCGTCTTTCTTGATGTCACCATTAATAAGTTGAAGTCCTTCAGGGCTGCACAGGATATCGTGGGTTTTTATGTTCTCTTCCTTGATCGCCCCGGATTTTACAGCTTTTGCAAGCTTCTCTATATCAACGGAGTCTCCAATTCCACATCCCTTACAGATATATACACCATATTTTTTTTCCATCCCTACCTCCTATTCACACTCTGGATGCACTTGATTACAACGCCGGTTGCATCTTGGACTGATCTTGCGACATCAGCAGGGCTTCTTAATGTTCCCACTGCGTATATCCCTTTTTTAAGCGCCGCGTCATCGACAAGCCCGTCAGGAGTATATGATATGCTTGTCCCGACCTTTGAGTTCTTTGTAGTGAGATCCATACCTGTTGCCAGGACCACCATATCGAACTTTGCCTTAATCTTGCCTCCACCGAGTGTGTCTTCAACATCAACTTCAACATCTTTTGAACCGGCTTCTTCAGTCAGTCCTGCAACTTTCCCTTTCGTAAAGATGACATTCGGATCATCCTTGATCTTCCAGTAGAACCTGTTTTCATAAAGTCCCGGAGTTCTGATATCTATATAAAAAATCCGGATCTTCGCATCGGGATACTGTTCTCTTATATACATCGCGTGTTTGAGTGTGGCAAGGCAGCAAACATAAGAACAGTAGTGAAGATGGTTTTCATCTCTTGAGCCCGCACACTGGACAAAGGCAATGTTCTTGACCTCTTTCCCGTCCGAAGGACGCACAATCTTGCCCCCGGTAGGACCATCGGGTGAAGCCAGTCTTTCTAACATCATATTTGTTATAACATTCTGAATTTTGCCTGAGCCAAGGATGTCAAGTTTATTTATATCATATGGATTCCATCCTGTTGCTAAAACTATAGCGCCAACATTCAGATTTATTGTCTCAGCCCTCATGTTAAGGTCAATTGCATTATACTTGCATGATTCAAGACATGGTTTCATGCAATCTTTAGGACAGGCTTTTGCATCAATTACATATTGAAAAGGGAATGCCTGTGAATGCGGAAGGTATGCTGCCTTTGTCTTGTTCATACCGAAGTTAAAATCATTATCCCGGTAAGACGGACAAGCCTGTGCACACGCATCACAGCCTACGCATTTGTCATTCACATACCTTGGGTTCAATTTAACAGTCACATCGAAGTTGCCTTCCTCACCCTTAATGCTTTCAATTTCTGCAAGGGTATAAACTGTAACATGCGGACTGTTTTTAATCCTCTTGAATTGTATCTCAAGGCCGCAGTTGGGGGGACATAGTTTCCAAAAGTACTTACTTATCTGTGCCACCCTACCACCAAGATATGGGTTTTTCTCAACGATATAAGCTTCCAACCCAGCTTCAGCAGCTTCGATTGCAGCGGTGAGACCGCTCATGCCGCCTCCGACTACAAGAACCTTCTTATTTTCTGCCATATCATTCCTCCTTAAAGGCAGTAAGTCATAAAGTGGTGGTTATAAAGCAGATTATAACCATCTCTTTTTGACTTACTATGTAAACGGGGCATATTATAGCATTTACAGCTTACTTGTCAAGAACAAAAGTCTGCGCCAATTAAATTAAAAATTGGGGAGGGCTAAGCCCTCCCCTTGTATCCGTGTTATGGGTACATCTGGACGTGTTTTACTTTCTTGAACTCCCATGTGTTGGTATCAGCATGGTATACGGAATTTGTGAAGCATTTCCAGTTGGCGTCATCAATCTTGTTGAAATCGCCTCTGTAATAGTAACCCGGATATCTGGACTCTTCCCTGAAGAGGATGTGCCGTGCATGTGCTTCAACAGAGAGAATCCTGTGATAATTCTCAAAGCATCTGAGGAGCTCGTGGAGGTCTTTAGCTGCCATTTTATTGCAATCCTCTTTGAGCATTTCGAGCTTCTGGAGACCCGCTTCGAGCATGGTTTTTGATGTCATATACCAGGTAGAACAACCACCAAAGTACTCATCAGCGATCTTCATCAGTCTTGCCTGAAGCGCCTTAGGGCCGATGTAGTTGGGGTTGATAGTGGGATCAGTCGTGTAGACTTTGTATTTCTCATAGACCTCGAACGGCAGATAGAGCTCAGCCGCAATCTCATCGAGGGACAACTTTGGAGCCGGCTTGTAGTCCGCGTGGTCGAGGATATAAGCTATTGCAGCCTTGGCTGCCATTCTGCCTTCTGCATGCGAGCCTGAGGAGAATTTATG
>MHEF01000069.1:0-345 GCA_001805125.1 Nitrospirae bacterium RBG_13_39_12 | reverse complement strand
GCCTGTCCGATAGCCATGTCAAGAAAGTCTTCCCAAGCCTCTGCCTCAAGGTGCTTGATCTGCTTGGCGCCTTCTTTTTCACCGAGCTTCTCTTTCATGGTCTTGGAGATTATTTCCAGAGCTGAAGGGGTCTGCATAAGGATCGGGCCTTTACCGTCCCTCATAGCCCTCATCATGAGGTGGTTTCTGATGGCGGTACCCAAATTCTTTGCATAGTCGCCGTATCTGGCAACTGCATCGTCGAAGTATTCTTTGTTTGTGCAATAGTCTTCGCCATAGCTGTCTGTTGCTTTTGCCTTGAAGAAGAGGAACCATGCGCCGACCGGTCCATAACCGTCCTTAAAC
>MHEF01000068.1:7046-7193 GCA_001805125.1 Nitrospirae bacterium RBG_13_39_12 | reverse complement strand
AAGGCTCGAAGGCGAATATTGGACACAGCGTAACACAACCGGGACAGTTACTCTCAGTGTCCTATCAAGTGAGCTGCTTGATGAAATGCCAGCGGGGCTCCCCACGCATCCAATGATACGCGGCTAATGCCGTGCGAAGACGGAGAA
>MHEF01000068.1:3384-7006 GCA_001805125.1 Nitrospirae bacterium RBG_13_39_12 | reverse complement strand
CCGTTGACATCAACGGAATACTTTTGTTAATATGTTCAACACATTAACCGGATCCATGTACAGGGGACTTCCTTCGCCCTGAACTGGGGCAAAGGGCACCCCATAAGCATTTCAGCCCTGAGCGACTCAACATGAGTTCGTCAACATGTCTCAATGCTGATAGTCTCAATGCCGAAGGGTTCACGTCCGTGCAGGCGCGTACACAATTAGGTTCAGCGGACGAGCTGCCGCAGACTATGACCTTTAACGGCTTCAGAATAGTAAGAGAGAAAAACTATGAAGAAACGAAAAGAAAAGTCGTTTAACGATTACCGCGAGGAGGGGCACCTATGGATAACACTTTCTACAGGTGAATACTATCCCGACGTTCTCCCCCTCGCCTGCGAACTATATAAGCCGGTTCTCGTAACATTCGGGCAACTTTTGAAAAGCGCACATTCCTCAACTGACCTTTTCACGGCAATTGCGGCCACTAACCCTCAGTGGATGAGAATCCAGCTTTGCAGGGTATTCCGAAAATATGTCAGTCCTGAAACACCTGTTGAGATGTTAAAGAAGAAGTCTGCAGTTAAGGAGATATGTGAGCGGTTTGGAAAGGGTTTTCGTGCCGTGACCGAAGTGCAGTCACATTTCAACGCCAGATCGATGCCGGATGAAGCCCTGTGTGCAGTGCTATGGGAATACAAAGATAGAGGTCATAAGGGCTATGATCTTACAGAGCGGTTATTTACGATCATCAGAGAACAGTTCTCTGACTTGAGGATAATAGGCCCTGAACGTGCGGGCAAAGATGTCATTATGGGAGAACTTTTTAAAAACTATCCAAAGCCTGATCGGCCTGTAGATTTTGTCCTTTTTTACAAAGATACGCCTGTTGCTGTAGGCCTTGCGAGATATGATTCTGATAGAGGCGGAGCCCAAGAAGACGATCGGACGGGTCAGTATCGTGATTGCGCCAACGAGGTTATTGGGTATTCAAAGACCACAGGGAAAAATCTTAAAGTGATATTTCTGAATGATGGACCCGGCTTATTGCTGGGTTCCATGTGGCGCGATTATGCCTATATTGAGAACTCATGGCCCGGTCTGGTGAAAGTTGTTACTCTCAGGATGTTCCCGGAGCGAATATCAATCGATTGGCTCATGTCGAAGGGGCGTAAGTAATGGCAACAGGAGTACCAGGCAAGAACCCAAACAACCACTACCATTCTGTTCGGCTTGAATATAAAGGTAAACGTTCCATTACCGCGATTTTGAATACGCCCGCAAAGAATTTTCAAGAAATCCACCATCACGCATCCCGTAACAGACTGTATTATGGAGAAAACTTTGATGTTCTTCTTTCTCTCATCGCTGACCCTACAGTCTGCGGCAAAATTACTCTCATATATATTGATCCCCCTTTCTCTACTCAGGGCGCATTTCTGTCACGAAACCAACAGAAAGCCTATGAAGATACTATGGTTGGGGGGCAGTATATTGAGTTTCTGAGAGAACGTCTAATCTTGCTTCATAGGCTTTTGGCAGACTGCGGTTCTATCTATTTGCACCTGGATGAAAAGATGGTGTTTGAAATGAAGCTGATTATGGACGAGATATTTGGCTCTACTAACTATCGCAACTTGATTGTCAGGAAGAAATGCAACCCAAAGAACTACACTCGGAAGGCTTATGGCAACATTGCAGACTTCATCCTTTTCTATACCAAGACTAACAACTACGTGTGGAATCGACCAGTTGAACCGCTCTCCAACGAAAGTTCCAAAGAATATCAATACACTGAACCTGACACCGGGCGGAGATACATGAAAGTGCCTATTCATGCACCTGGGATCAGAAATGGAGCTACGGGCGGCCCATGGCGCGGAATATCGCCTCCTCCAGGAAAACATTGGCAGTATAAACCAAAGACACTTGACGAAATGGATGCTCGGGGAGAAATATTCTGGTCCAAAAACCAAAATCCAAGAAGAAAGGTCTATCTTGATGAACACTCTGGCGTTGGTGTCCAGGACATCTGGATGGACTTCAGGGACGCTTACAATCAAAACATAAGAATAACCGGATATCCAACGGAAAAGAATCCCGATCTCCTTCACCGCATAATAGATGCATCATCAAATCCTGGTGACTTGGTACTAGACTGCTTTGCCGGGTCTGGAACAACATTGGCTATAGCCAATGACATGCAGCGCAATTGGATTGGCGTAGATAGCAGTCAGGAAGCATTGAAGACCATCTTGGTACGGTTTGAAAATGGTCTTTCACCAATGGGCGACTATGTGAAAAAACAACCCGATTCCTCAAAAAACAACAAGGCTCAACAGACACTGTTCGAAAGTCTGGAGGCTGAATATACGAATGCATCCCGTTCTTCGAAGATCGATCATGTGCCTATGAGGGATTTCAACATGTTTGTTGCAGCAGAGAGTGATAATGAAGTTCATGACACTATTCTAGCCTGGCAGAAGAGAAATACAGAATACCTGCTCAAGTACGAGCACCAAAGAGTCATGGTATCAGAACCGATGAATTTTGCTGATATATGCTACCAACTCCACACACGAGATAAATTATTAGCCGAGATCATTGATTCCATAGGACTATGTACACTTACCCCAAGACACTCAAACTTTGAATTTTTGGCGGATGCCATCATCAGCCAGCAGTTGTCAAAGAACGCGGCGGATACTATTACTCGACGTTTCCGTAAGCTCTTTCCCTCTAGTCGTATAACTCCAAGATCATTTCTTTCGTTGACATCGTATGAAGTATTGAGGTCTGGGCTTTCCAGACGGAAGTATGACTATCTCGTAGATCTAGCAAAGGTAATTGAGAGCAAACGGTTGCTACTATCAGACCTCAGTGGAGAAAACGATGATATTATTCGAGCGACTCTGAAAAACATCAGAGGTATTGGGGACTGGACAGTTGATATGTTCCTCCTATTTGGATTAGCAAGACTTGATGTCCTTCCAATTCACGATCTTGCTCTCAGGAGGATTATTTCGGACGTTTATGGAATTGATCAAAATGACATAAATAGAATTGGGCAGATTGCAGAACGGTGGAAACCATATCGCAGTGTTGCTTGCTGGTATCTTTACAAGCATGGAAACATGAAAGCCGAACAAAGTGCTCCTCGTGCCAAGGTCGGGCTTTGGTCTGACCAAATCAATTGATTGAAATTATAAATTAATGTCTGAGAATATGCCCCTTTTTGTTGCTTAGAAGCATTCTTTTATCATGGAAAATAATCTCCCAAGAAAAAGTCATTTCATGAGTTGGTAGAAGTTCCGACGATAATCCCTAACCTACCCTAGGCCTGGTCAATCGTATCAGGCAGTAGATTATTTTATCAGGAAAGAAGACTCGATGAGTAACTGGTATCAATTAAACGATCCCCATGCCTCTAAGTACTGAGAGCATGACCGCGGCTGCTATGACAGAGCCGAGCTGGCCGCCTGTATTACCACCCATGGCATACATGAGGAGATAATTCTTTTCATTATACTTCTGGGTAGTGCTCTAACCGGCATATTCGCCGGGAGGTTTAATAGAAAACATATTTTTCCTGAAAACCGAAGGCAATGTTTAACAGGCCAAATGGTTATGGTTTCCA
>MHEF01000068.1:0-3346 GCA_001805125.1 Nitrospirae bacterium RBG_13_39_12 | reverse complement strand
GTGAACGGGAACGAGATCAGCTTCAATGCAAGAATCCCTCAGTCTCTTTTCCAATTTGCCTGAACAATCAAAGGAGACAAGATAAAACTGGGTACGGCTACTTAATCCATGTCTCTGTTACGGTTTTTTTGGATTCAATATCCATTTGGTGATTTCGGTAACCGGAAAGATAGTCAATGCTGCCGCAGTTATGATAATCCAGTCCTTAACATTGATGGGAGTGACGTGAAATGCGGTATTAAGTACCGGAATCATGATCGCCATTACCGCCAATATCAAGGAAAATAAGACTGCCCAATTGAGCCATCGATTTCTGAAAAAGCCTACCTTGAATAGAGAGTGGCGATCTGATCGGTTGTTGAATGAATTGACCAGTTCGAAGAATATCATCATCATTAATACGATGGTCTGTCCTTTTAGAAGAATTTCTTCCTTCATCGACTCAGACAAACCAGGCGTATAGTATCCGCCCGATTTTAGGTACCATACAAAGAGTGGGATGATCATAAATGTGATATTTAAGGCCATGACTAATATCAAAATAATGGAACGCCGATTGAAGACACTTTCCTGGGGGTCGCGAGGAGATCGTTTCATGATATCCGGATCAGGCGGATCAACGCCTAATGCCAGTGCCGGCAATCCGTCCGTGGTCAGATTGACCCAAAGGATCTGTATTGCCACTAAAGGTAAGGGAAGCCCGATAAAGAAAGATCCTCCCAAGATGAGGATCTCAGCGACATTGCATGAAAGAAGATAGAGAAGATACTTTTTAATGTTGTCATAGATTGCCCTGCCCTCTTCCACCGCCGCCACAATAGTGGCGAAGTTATCATCCGCTAAAACCATCGATGAGGCCTCTTTGGTGACATCGGTTCCTGTTATCCCCATGGCTACCCCGATATCCGCCCTTTTCAAAGCAGGTGCGTCATTGATCCCATCGCCGGTCATGGCCACTACGTCACCCTTCTTCTTGAAGGCATCCACAATCCTGAGCTTATGTTCGGGAGAAACACGAGCGTAAACTACGACTTCCTCAATTACATCCTCCAATTGCTGGTCACTCATCCGGTCCAGTTCCACCCCGGTAAGAACCCTCCGTTTGCTATCCTCTGTTTCTTTTAACTGACCCAGTTCTTTGGCAACAGCCATTGCCGTTAATTTATGGTCTCCGGTTATCATTACGGCCTTGATACCTGCCTGCTGGCAATTATTCATAGCAACTTTTACTTCATCTCTCGGCGGATCGATCATACCCTGGAGACCTACAAATACGAGATCTTTTTCCACGGTTTCAGGAGAGTATTCATCTAAATCTCTCGATAAATCCCGATACGCCAGCCCCAGAACTCTCAATGCACCGGATGCCATCTGCTCGTTTGTTTGAAGAATCTTCAAACGATCCTCTTGGCTGATCGGTATGGCTTTTCCATCCCTGAATAAATGAGTGGAAAGATCGAGCACTATTTCCGGAGCCCCTTTGATATAGGCCACTTTCCCGTCGTGTAAAGGATGTATAGTGGACATCCTTTTCCGCTCTGATTCAAAAGGAACTTCACCAATACGGGGAAATTCCTTCCTTAATTCTTCAGTGTTTACTCCCGCCTTGATTGCGGAGACAAGAATAGCCCCTTCAGTTGGATCACCGATGATTGACCATCCTGTCTCGGTCTGACTGAGGTAAACATCATTACAGAGGGTCGATATCCTTGCCATAAGCGAGAGCTGTGGATCTTCTTTTGGGTTGGCCCGTTTTCCATTGATCAGGTATTCCCCTTCAGGCTGATATCCCACACCGGTCACCTCGAACATCTTTCCATTCGTAAAAATTCGTCTCACTGTCATTTCATTCTTGGTGAGGGTACCTGTTTTATCAGAGCAGATGACTGTCGTACAACCCAAGGTCTCCACCGCCGGAAGTTTCCTGACAATGGCATTTTTCTTAGCCATCTTAGAGACACCGATGGCAAGAGCTCCTGTCACAACCGCAGGAAGGGCTTCCGGAACGGCGGCAACTGCCAGGCTGACCCCCCAGATGAACATTTCCAAAATCCCATGTCCGCGGATGATTCCTATCACGCACGCGATACCACATACAATGAGTGACAAGATCCCTAACCATTTTCCTATGACATCAAGCCGTTTCTTGAGGGGGGTCTCTTCCTCCTCCACCTCCTGAATCATGGTAGCAATTTTTCCAAATTCTGTATTCATCCCCGTAGAAGTAACAACTCCCTTCCCATGGCCATAAGTGACTACCGTAGCGGTATAGAGCATATTCTTCCGGTCGGCGACCGCCAGTTCCTTTTTCCCCAACTGGTCAACAGATTTCTTCACCGGTTTCGACTCCCCTGTAAGAGGGGCTTCGTCCACCTTCAGGTTCATCTCTTCAATCAATCGGCAATCCGCTGGAACCTTATCTCCAGTTCTCAAAACAACAATATCTCCGGGCACAATCTCCCTTGCGGGAATGTCAACTTCCTTTCCTTCCCGGATTACACGGGCGGTCAGAGCCGCAATCCTCTTTAATGCCTCAACCGCCTTTTCCGCTTTATACTCCTGATATAATCCAAGTAAGGCACATGCAATTACAATTATGAAGATAACGATCGCATCGAGCCATTCACCGATAAAGGCAGAGACGACCGTGGCAGCGAGCAGGATAATAATGAGGAAGTTTTTGAACTGGTCAATGAAAATCTTCAATGCGGATATCGCTTCCTTCTCCGTCAATTCATTAGGACCATACTTTTCTAAGCGATTTTGAGCCTCCTTAATATTGAGGCCATCTAAAACCGAACCCAGAGAAGTCAGGACTTCTTGAGCCACCATCACATGCCAATCCGACATTGTCTGAACCTTTCTACAAATGATTTATTAAGTGTATCCCCTTTATTTTCAGGTTACGCAAAAGAAATAACAATTTGAGAAAAAAGGTATTTCTAAAAAGAGAGAATGTTTTTCGATTAAACAATTCCCATGCCTTTAAGTACTGAAAGCATGACCCCTGCCGCTATGACAGAGCCGACCTGGCCGCCGGTGTTGGCCCCCATGGCATGCATGAGGAGGTAATTCTTGGGATTATACTTCTGACCCTCTTTCTGAACCACCCTCGCGGACATTGGATATGCTGAGATACCGGCTGCCCCAATAAGCGGATTTACCTTGCCGCCTGTTACAATCTTCATTGCCTTTCCGAATAGGACACCGCAGGTGGTATCAAGACAGATAGCCAGAAAGCCAAGTGCCAGGATAATCAGCGTCTCAGGTTTCAGAAATACCCTGCCATCCATGGTCGCCCCGATGGAAATCCCCAAGAGGAGGGTGACAATATTGGCGATCTCGT
>MHEF01000067.1 GCA_001805125.1 Nitrospirae bacterium RBG_13_39_12 | reverse complement strand
AAATTGGCTTTGGAAAAAAGAAAGGCTACATGAAGGACATCGGTAATGATATGTGGAAAAGAATCGAAGAAGGTAAGGTTACTGGTATTTCGATTCTAAATTTCAAGAAAAGACTCAAGAAAGGTAAGTCAGAAGTAAAACTTCCCTTAGAGGTGAGTTTTAAGGAAGTGGCAAAAGCTGAGAAGTAGCAGAGAATTCGGGATATTGGTTTATGCCTCTCTAAGCAGAAATTCCTGAACGGGGTGAGTAGCCGCAGGCTTCAGCCTGCGAGGATGCATTATGAAAGAATTATCTGATGAGCAGATTGAAAAGATTATAAGCCTTTTGAAAAAAGGCGTCCCCTTTCCGGAAGATTATAGACTAAGCCTCCTCAAATACCTCGAACAGAGCAAAAATTCACTTCTTTTTGATACAAAGAAAGAATATGAGCTTATTTATGCTGATAAGGAGCGGGAAGAAGATGTCCTTGCCGAAACAATGGCTGTGCCATTACAGAAGGTTAAGACTTTCCGAAATGGCAAGAGCGAAGACAGGGGGACAAATATGCTACAGTATTGAATACTCATGGCGTAAAGGGGAACATCCTAAGCAGGGAAGTTTTAATCCTGATTTCTTTATCAAGACTGGGAATGATATTCTCGTAATAGAGATTAAAGACGATAGAGCATATGATGGAACCGCAGGGGATGAAAACCAAAAGAAACTTGAGTATGCAAAAGCACATTTCAATAGGCTTAATGAACTGCAAAAGGAACAGAAGTACTATTTTAAATTTTTATCACCAATTAGTTATGACTTATTCTTTAAATCATTGAGAGAAAGAACTTATGGAGATTTTAAATCTGAGCTTGAGGCAAGGTTGGAAGGATAATACTTCACAAAGATTTTAAAAAAGAAACTTCATGGCGAGTTTGCTTTACAAAAATCTCTCCCATAAATTATAATTTTTTATGGCAACGGTAATTGAATATAAATACATTGTAAAAGATAAGAAGATACTTGGGGGAGAACCTGTAATTAAAGGCACAAGGACTCCTGTAAGAGCTATCGCAGAAAGCTGGCGTCTTGGCCTTTCTCCTGAAGAGATTGTAATTCACATACCCCACCTTACACTCGCCCAGGTATTTGAAGCCTTGAGTTACTACAGCGACCACCAAAAAGAAATTCTCGAATACATCGAAAAGAACAAAATACCTTCAGATAAAATTCATTCATCTTTAAAGTGATTCCCATCTACTGTGACGAAGATGTAGATATCCTTATAAAACCACTTCTTGAGGCAAAAGGCTTTAAGGTTCTAACCACCCTTGATGAGAAAATGCTCAAAGCTTCAGACATACAGCAGATAGAGTATGCAATAAAAAAAAGATATATTTTCTTAACACACAATCGGGCACATTTTGAAGAGTTATATACTGAACTTATTGCTAAAAGCATAGACCATCCTGGGGTTATAATAGCTACAAGAAGGAATGTCTATGAACTTGCCAGAAGAGTATCAAAGGTTCTGTCAGGATATACCCAAGAAAATATTAAAAACAAATTACTGTATGTTTAGTGTTAAGAAACCTTGAAGCACAGGGGGAATCTCTATTAGCAAAAAAACAATTATACTTCTGCTTATACTCTTTGCATTGCCGGCAATCATTTATCTTCTCTGGCCTTCTGATGAAAGCAGGATAAAAAAACTCTTCAGGGAAGGTTCCGGTGCGATAGAGAGAGAAGACCTCGATGCCGTAATGTCGAAGGTGTCATTTAATTACAATGACGAATACGGACTTACATATCTTTATTTAAAAGAAACGATGAAATCCGTCTTCCAGCGGATGAGTGACATTAAAGTTGAGTATGAAAACCTCCAAATAAGTATCAACAACAAGACAGCTAAAGCTGACATGGATGTACGGGTTGTTGCAGCTATTGGTAATGATACAGGCTACATATTGGGCGATCTGCCAAACCCGGTTCATTTTAAATTCACACTTGAAAAAGAAAGGACGAAATGGCTTGTAACAAAAACAGAAGGTCTGCCAATAAATTGGTGAATTTCCTGAAATCCTGCCGGACTATTTAAATATTCCTGTTATACCTTCTCCAATATCTTTTAAACTTTTTCCGACCTCTTCAATTCCTCCTGTACCCAGTACGACTATAGATTCTCCAATTCTTTTAACAGATAACCCCAGCTTTCCAGCAAGTCCAATTGTCATTTTCTCGATGAAATTCTCTCTCAGATTGAATTTCGGGTTATCAAGGTCGCCCTCCAATATGAAATCAACAACAATCTGGTTATTGTTGTCTTTAAGAAATTTGATAACCGCATATAGCGGGACACCGATGAATTTATTTTTGGCTCCATGCCCTGCATCAAATTCAAGGTCTTTAAGAATCGCCCTGCCAGGGGCATTTATTTTTCTGGATATAATCTTCAGACTCATGTCGAGGTCAAGAATGCCTCTTGTTACATTTACATCGCCTTTCCTCTCAAAATATGGTTTAAACCCGGTTATATCAAGTCCTCTCAGCTCAACCTTGCATTCCGTATCCATTGTCTTCAGTCTTACCTTCCCGCCGCTTTTAAGTGTACCGGTGCTCTGTTTACCGGGTATTTTTGCATTAACAGCATATGAAGATAAAATATCATTTAAAGGGAAACCAAATATTTTGGATTCAAATTCAATATTTCTTATTTTTGTCATGACATATGTTCTTGATACCTGGCCGTCAAGATAATCTACAGAGCCGTTTGTTATTTTTGTTTCTTCGATTACAACAGGCGGGGTTGGTCTTTCTTTTCCTTTTCCCTTGGACTTATTCAAAAACGGATTTACAAGATTTCCTTTCCTGTCTTTATGCAAAAGGATATAGGGATTTTCAAGAAAAAGATCTGAAACAACATATTCTTTCCTGAGCAGGCCCATGAAGTCAGCCCTGACAACAAGATTGTCTGTTTTAAATATATCTTTACCATCAGGATCTTTAAAGCTGATGTCAACGGCTTCAACTTTGCCCCAGCTTAACTTGATTTCTCTAAAAGAAAATCCCTGCCCGAGAACAGATTCAAGCTTATATTTGATAACGCGGTTTGCATTTTTTATAAGGATTGCAACAGTAATACCCAGGAGCAAGACAATCGTCAGAAATGATATTAAAACGATTTTAATTTTCTTACTCATTGTAAAAGTCTAACATAAATACATTCTCAAAGTAGAAGCATATAAAACAGCATATTAATACATGGACATCCCTGATGTGATTATGGAAGTGGACAATTACACCTTTGCTGGATATAATTGAAAAATATAATATACAAAACTGGAAATCTGAAAAGTTGATGACATTAACTTTTCTATGACTATATAGCAAGCCTCCTTTATAAAATAAAAACTTACGGAGGGAATTATGAGCAGACATATATTTGTTTCCTTGCATGTTTTATTATTTCTGTTTTTGTATATTGCAGGGGCGCATGCCAAGGAGTCTTCTACGGTTCCTCTCAGTGAGCAAACCCAATCATGCCTGGGATGCCACAGGATTTACACCCCGGGAATAGTAGAAGATTGGTATTCGAGCAGGCATTCAAAGACACTTCTTAAAACAGCTCTCCAAAAGCCCGCTCTCGCAAGAAGGGTATCAGTAGATAACCCTCCAGACGACTTGACGGAGTATGCTGTTGGCTGCTATGAATGCCATAGCCAGAACCCTGAAAAACACGAGGATAACTTCCAGCACATGGGCTATAAAATAAATGTTGTCGTCAGTCCAAATGATTGTAAGACCTGTCATCCAATAGAGGCAAACCAATTCTCAGACAGTAAAAAGGCTTATGCTATTAAAATCCTTCTCGAAAACCCTGTATTCAGCACTTTAACTTCTACAATCACAGGTATAAAAAATGCAGATAACAATAAAATTATATCTCAACCACCTTCCGAACAGACCTTGCACGAAACATGTCTCGGCTGCCACGGCACAAAAGTAAAAGTGAAAGGAATGAAAAAAGTTTACACAGGGACTAAAATGGGTGTTATAACTGTTCCGGACCTCACAAACTGGCCGAATCAGGGTGTTGGCAGAGAGAACCCTGACGGAAGCCTCGGCTCATGTGCAGCCTGTCACTCGAGGCACAGTTTTTCAATTGAAATAGCAAGGAAGCCATATACCTGTGCCCAATGCCACCTTGAACCAGATGTTCCAGCGTGGAATGTCTATAAAGAAAGCAAACACGGGAATATTTTTTCTTCAAAATACCTGGAATGGGACTTCAAATCAGTTCCATGGACTGCAGGGAAAGATTTTAAAGCACCGACATGTGCAACATGCCACAACAGTCTCATAGTATCACCTGACGGTGATGTCGTAGCTGAAAGAACGCATGATTTTGGAGCAAGGCTGTGGGTAAGAATTTTCGGTCTTATATACACACATCCACAGCCGAAATCAGGAGATACAACAATAATAAAGAATAAGGACGGCCTGCCACTACCAACTACTTTTAACGGTGAACCCGCATCTGAATATTTAATCGATAAATCCGAGCAGGAAAAGAGATTAAACGTTTTCGTAAAAGTTTGTAATACCTGTCACAGCACTCAATGGATAAACGGGCATTTCGAAAAGCTTGAAAACACCATAAGAGAAACCGACAAAATGACACTGACAGCAACAAAACTGATTACGGATGCATGGGGAAATGGGATAGAAAACAAAGCAAATCCTTTTGATGAGAGCATTGAAAAAATGTGGGTAAAACAGTGGCTTTTTTATACAAATTCCATACGGTATGCATCTGCCATGACCGGTGCTCCAGACTATGCCAGCTTTAAGCTGGGCTGGTGGGAAATGACAAGAAATTTGGAGGAGATGAAGGATTTTGTTAATTTAAAATCCCGGACAAATAAATGATAACAACTTTTTTGCCATGTTAACACGAAAAATGCAATCGAATAATCGGAATAGTTTAATAGACTTCAAAGTTTATAATACAAATAATGATTTTTTCAGAACATGACCGTATAATATTCAAGTGCCGAAGTGGCGGAACTGGCAGACGCGCTAGGTTCAGGGTCTAGTGGTCGAAAGGCTGTGCGGGTTCGAATCCCGCCTTCGGCACCATTTTTTCACTGTAAGATTTGCGATATCAATCATCAGGGGATTATATTAGCACCTACTCAGGATATACGATTTTCTCATGGTAAATACTGCTAAGCAGTTTTTTAAAAAATATATTCAAACTGCCCCAAACACTTCAGACGCGGTTTCTGAACACTCTCTTAATGTAGCTACTGCAGCGCTTCTAATAGAAATGATGCGGGCTGATGCAAAGGCAAGTGACGAGGAACACAGCACAATAACAAAACTCATCAGGACAAAGTTCAAACTTACCGGGGATGAAACAAATACACTAATAAAACTCGCTGAAGATAAAATCTGGAAGTCTACAGGATATTACGAGTTCACTTCATTGATTAATAAAGAGTTCACATATGAGCAGAAGATAAAGGTTATCGAGCATTTATGGGAAGTTGCCTTTGCAGATAAAAATATTGATAAATACGAGGAACACATGGTCCGCAAGATTTCTGATCTTATCTATGTTGAACATAAGGATTTTATCAATGCCAAGATTAGAGTGAGAGACAGGCACCGTACCGCATGACATCTGATATTCCATTCTTTAAAACTACTTAATAGCAACAGGCATCATTATTTTTAATATCATAAATAACATAACAGAAGCGCACGCTTTAAAGCGTTTTTAACCCCTGCTCGATTTTTTCTGAATTTCGCATCTTTGAAATCTGTTTTAATGGTGTTTATTTTAACTGGTAATCGATAAATAACACTGAAAGAAATAAGTCAAAATATTGTTATAATGGTTCATCAATGATTCCGTTATTCAAACACTACCTTCAATTAAAAGATAAGCTCCCTTATGTAT
>MHEF01000066.1 GCA_001805125.1 Nitrospirae bacterium RBG_13_39_12 | reverse complement strand
CTTAACACCTTATGTTGGCCAAATGGTGCTGATATTGCCCCTGAGAGACTATATGAAATTGGTAAAGAATTGCCGCTCGTAAAGACATGAAGAGGATTCCCTAAAAAACATGTGGGTTGATTATGATAAAGAGGCAGATGTTTTGTATTTAAGTTTCCGTAAACCCCGGAGAGCAAAAACAACAATTGAGACAGATGATAACATTCTTATTAGAAAAGATGGTGATGAGATTGTAGGCATTACCATTCTCGACGCAAGCTCCCGATAGTCAATTTAAAGTTAGAAAGTTGACCTATAACCTTCAACCCGGAACCCGAAACCAATAATCAAAAGTCAAAAGTTAGAAATAAGAAAGTAAGCACTAGGCAGACAACAACAGTAAGCACTATGCACTAAGCAGTAGGGAGTAAGCACAATAAAAAAACACAGGTAAAGGTAGAGGTTAAGTTAACATCAAATACTAAGCACGACAAAAAAGTAAACAGTAGGCACTAAGGAGTAGGCAGTAAACACCAAAAAAAACATAGACACAGGTAAAGGTTAAGTTAACATCAAATGCTAAGCAAGACAAATAAAGTCAGAAGTAGGCACTAGGCAGGCAACAACAGTAAGCAGTAGGGAGCAAGCAGGCAACAACAGTAAGCACAATAAAAAACACAGGTAAAGGTTAAACTACAAATTAATACTAAACACGATAAACAAAGTCAGAAGGAAGCACTGTATGCTTCACGCTAAGTTCTCAGCCTTGAGCTAACCCTTGGCCTTGATCAGAAAATATGCTTGTAATATATCACTGGCATTGCTATATATTGCCTAATATAATATAATAGTAATGCAATATATTGATATTCATGGAAAAGAATAAATTAAAAGAATTGCTAATTGAACACAAGGGAAAGTTTCTTTCCAGAAGAGGATTAATCAGAAGGGAAGTTCAAGATGATATTTTAAAGTACATTAAACAGAAAGAGGCAATTCTAATTACAGGTATAAGAAGGGGCGGTAAATCATCCCTGATGAGATTGCTATGTGATGATATAATGCTTGGATTTAATGTGCCGGTATCCAATATCCTTTATCTGAACTTCGAAGATGATAGATGCGTTGATTTTACTATAAAAGATTTTGATCCCCTTTACGAGACGTTTATAGAGATAGAAAATCCAAAAGGCAGGAAATACTTTTTTTTAGATGAAATTCAGAACGTGAAGGGATGGGAAAAATGGATAAACAGACTATATGAACTTGAGGATGTGAAAGTTTTTATCACTGGTTCAAATGCTGCTATGCTTAGTTCTGAAATCTCAACTGCATTAACAGGAAGAAACCGCCAGATTATTATATGGCCTTTTTCCTTTTATGAGTTTCTTACAATAAGAGGCTATTCATTTGATAAAAATAGTTTCTATATAAGAGAAAAAAAAGCAGGGTTGAAAAGGTTGTTTAAAGAGTATATTGAATTTGGAGGTTTCCCCGAGGTTATAAAGATCAGTGATACTACACTTTTAGAACAATATTTTAAAGATATCATTTATAGAGATGTGATAACGAGGTATTCCATAAGAAATATTAAAGAAATTAAGGAATTGACTTTATTCTTAGCCTCAAATTTAGGGACAGTTCAAAGTTATAAAAATTTAAAAGAATTAATAGGGGTTAAGAGCCTTAATACGGTTAAAAATTATCTTGATGCATTAAGCAGTGTTTTTTTGTTTTTCTATATAGATTTATTTTCTTATTCTGTTAAGCAGCAGATTTATAATCCATCTAAAGTTTATTGTATTGATACCGCATTAAGTAATGCTATAAGTTTTAAATTCTCTAAAAATATGGGACATATTTATGAAAATCTTGTTTATATTGAACTAAAGAGGAGAAATAGGGATGTGTATTACTGGAAATCACGCAGGGGGAGAGAGGTAGATTTTGTAGTAAAGAAGGGTTTAAAAATAGAAGAGGCAATTCAGGTATCTGTTTCGCTGTCGGATAAAAGTTCAAAAGAAAGAGAGATGCGTGCTTTAATGGATGCGAAAGAAGAAATAAAATCATATAGTCTTATTATTCTCACAGAGGATGAAGAAAGAGAAGAAAATATCGGGAATATGAAAATCAATATAATTCCTTTATGGAAGTGGCTTTTATTACAAGAAAAGATATAGATAATAGCCGGAAGATTAAGGTCAAGCAAAGGCAATAGAAAAGCAGGCTAAGGTTAAGCAAAACGAATAAGAAGGCAGAACGTAAAAGTAAGCAGTAGGCAGTAAACAGTAAGCACTATGCACTAGGCAGTATGCACTAAGCACAAAAACAAAGTAAGAAGTAAGGAGTATGCACAAAAAATACAGGCAAAGGCAAAGTTAACATCAAATACTAAGAACAAAAAAAGTAAGAAGTAAGCACTAAGGAGTAGGCAGTCAACAACAGTAAGCAGTAGGGAGTAGGCAGACAACGACAGGTAGAGGTAAAGGTAAAGAACAACAAACAAAGTAAGAATGAAGGAGTAAATACTGAGAACCAGATATGGCGTTTATACTTTTTATGATATAATTGTTTCATGAAATCCGTGAAGAAAACAGCAAATAAGGACCATATAATTGAAAATTTCCTGAAAATGATTTCTCCGATCAGGAAGTCTGTAAAAGAAATCTATCAATTCGGCTCGAGATGCAGAGACGACTGGAGACCTGATTCTGATTACGATATTTTAATTGTCCTTAAGAAAAAAGATAAGGAGATTATCGGCAAACTTTATGATGCTGTGATGGATATTTTACTTTCAACAGGAAGGTTAATCTCTCTCAAGATATTCACTTTATCGGAGTTCAGCCGTCTCAAATCTATCCCTACTCCATTTATAAACAATGTCTTAACAGAAGGTAAGAAAATTGGAAACAGCTGCTAAAGCGCTCATAGAAGGGTATATGCAGAAGGCAGAAAAGAAATTGAAGGTTGCCAAAAAACTTCTTAAATCACATGATTATGAGGATTGTGTTTCGAGGGCGTATTATGCTGTTTATCATGCAGCGCAGGCGCTTTTGCTTACCGAAGGGGAAAAGGCAGAAACGCATAAAGGCGTTGTAACCCTTTTTGGACTTCTTTTTGTAAAGACAGGTAAGTTTAATAAGAATATAGGAAGATATATCGCAAATCTCAAGGACGATAGAGAAAGCGGAGATTATGAAATATTCTGCTATGTAGATAGTAAGTCTGCTGAAACTGCTGTATCTGAAGCAAGAGAATTTCTCAAAGCGGCAAGAGAATATCTTCAGAAAAATTATCCGAACGTTCTTAAATAATCAAAACTTAAAACCGTGTTGTCAAATATTTGCTGTAAGACCCTACTGACATGATATCAATGTCCTGAAACCGATAGCCTAAAACCAATAAAAGTCAGAAGTAAGAAATAAGAAAGTAAGCACTAGGCAGACAACAACAGTAAGCAGTAGGGAGTAAGCAGACAACGACAGGTAAAGGCAAAGGCAGAGTTAACATCAAATACTAAGCACGACAAAAAATAAGAAGTTAAAAGTCATAACCTAAAACCTATAACCCAGAACCCAGAACCTAAGACCCTATTTAAACAGAAATGAAACAATTAACACAGAAACTAAAGGACGGGAAGATGGAGGTGCTTGAGGTGCCGGCTCCAATAGTTGAGAAAGGCATGGTTCTGGTAAAGAATCACTTTTCGCTTATAAGTGCAGGGACAGAGGGGAGCACTGTGAGCGCTGCGAGGAAAAGTCTGATAGGAAAGGCAAAGGACAGCCCCCTTAATTTCCGAAGATCTCCATATGGAACCCTATGGCTGTGGGCTTGTTTTTTAGTTTCACATCGTATACTATAGTCAAATTATATACGACGATATCGGATAGTAGCATGGAAGACATATTATACAGATATAATCCCTGGTGGGAAGGCAGGTATACCCTTGAAGGGATTATCGAACGGGATGAGATGCTTTCTCTGATGAAGAAATATTTCTCTAGCCGTCAGGTAGTTTTCCTGACGGGGTTGAGAAGGGTGGGCAAGACAACACTTCTTAGGCTTTTTATAAAATCACTGATAGACCTGGAAGGGATTGACGTCAAGCATATCCTGTACGTAAGCCTCGATGATTATCTTCTTTCACGATATACAATCCTCGAAATTGTAGAAAAATATCGCAAGATACAAAAAATCAGATTTAGGGACAAAATAATCCTTTTTCTTGATGAAATCACTTATAAGAAGGATTTTGAAATCCAGCTCAAGAATTTCTATGACAGTCAGAATGTCAAGATTTATGCCTCTTCTTCCAGCAGTTCGCTCATGAAAGGAGGGAAGCCGTATCTTACCGGCAGAAGAACGATAATCGAGATTCTGCCGCTTGATTTCGGCGAATTCATGCACTTCAGGAAGATCGCACTGAGCAAGGCGGACTCCCATCTTCTCGAAAGCTATTTTGAGGAATTCATGTGGACGGGCGGTATCCCTGAATTTGTCTTGAGGGGTGATGTTGAATATCTCAAAGAACTGGTCGATGATATTATCTACAAAGATATAGCAGCCGTCTATAGCATAAAGAACCCGGATATGCTGAAGGATTATTTTTTACTTATGATGGAAAGGGCTGGGAAAACAGCGAGTATTAACAAAATTGCGCACATTCTCAAGATTTCTCCCGATACTGCAAAACGCTATTTTGAAATGTTTGC
>MHEF01000065.1:15222-20286 GCA_001805125.1 Nitrospirae bacterium RBG_13_39_12 | reverse complement strand
AGTGATTTTTCTTCAATGAATTTTGTCAGCAAATTGATTAAGTGTCTGACTCCTGCTTCTCCTTTTTTCTTGGCATATTTATTAACTATACCACTACAGGTGACCCAGGTAATCTGCGACCCTGGAGTGACATCAAAGTAATGAATAATCCGGTTGTATAGCGACATTACCTTTAAGATTGCTGGCATGAACTGGAGGAATCCACCTTTATCTGCCTGTTCAAATGAACTTGGAAATGCCCCTCCCGGCATTTTATGTATTGTTACGGTATGGTCGTATCCTTTAAAAGGTGATTCCGCCCAATCATAATAGCCTATCCATTCGCGGACTTTCAGAACTGCATATTCAGTTTCCTGTCTGTTCAAATTAACAGGTATGCCTGATTCTTCAAAATAGGCCTGAACACTCAATATAGGCGGATGACCGTAAAAACGCACCAATGAATCTTCTTCAGCATCAAATATCTGTGCTCCGGCCTTTGCTGCAGCTAAAAGTGCCGGTAAGGCAAGACCGTCTGTTATATGTCTGTGATACTGGATAACCATTTCAGGGAATTTCTGCTTGATTGCATCGACAAGATGGCTGACTCTTTTGATGCTCCCAACCCCTGCCATGTCTTTAATACAGAGTATTATCTCATCAGTACCGGCACAAAGATCTACTATCTCGTTAACAACATTCAAGTAATAATCATTTGTTGCCCAGTCTGCAACAGTAAAAGAAATAGACGGTTCAAAGAGTTTGCCTCTTTTCATAACTACCTCTGCCACTGCCCGCATATTCCTTACATCGTTTAGGAAGGAGAAACATCTCCAGACATCAATGTCAACTCTTGAGACGACATACTCTATAACATTCTTGGGGTAGGGTCTGTATCCCCAGAGATTTGTTTCTCTTATCAGGGTCTGTAATAGGACGTTGGGCATGAGCTCTCTTAAAATATCAATTTCCTCAAATGGACTTTCACGCCTGTTCATTATTCCCACATGCCATCTGGCTCCACCGTGACATTCAGAACTGAACAGCCCCATATTATTATAGTAGGGTGCAAGAGTAGCGAGGTCATATATACGGTGGCGGTTCTTATAATCTGATTGCCCGGCATCCCGCATTCCAACTGATGTGAAACAGACACTTTTAAGCGAGCGAATAGCTTTTACTATCTCCCCGGGTGACATACCTGGTCTAACAAAGATGTAATCTTTCATCTTACAATTTTATGTTGCTTCTCTGTCATCTCTGACTTGTTCGGAATCCTTCTTCTCAGAGAGATTTCGGACAAGCTGGAATGAAGACTATCGAAGTGTAATCTTTCAAAATAATTTGTATATTTCTTCATGCAAATTCTTTTCCGCATATTTTTATTGCCTTACATCCATTTCTGTGGTCCAAGTGCAGATATTTCTGCAACGTATTTTGCAATCTTGAGAACCTCATCTTCACTGTTCTTTTCTTTAAACATTGATATAAGTTCACCCAGCTGCTCTTCTATAAAACGCGTGGAAAACTCTCCTGCTATAAATGATGGATGTCTGATTATGCTTAAAAGCAGCGGAGCAAGTGTTTTTACCCCTTCAACACGAAGGTTTCTGCTTAGGGCGCGGTCCATGACTCTTATGGCATCTGCTCTGTCTGCACCTGCGGTCATCAGTAACATGAAAAGTGAATCATAGTATGGCGGAATATCAGCACCTTCATACACACCTGATGCTACTCTCACCGCTGGGCCCTGAGGTACCTGAAGACGGGTGATGGTACCAAAGGAAGGGCTGAAATTCTTTGGGTCTTCTGCATTGAGGCGGACTTCCAGAGCCCACCTGTTGGGATGTATATCAGACTGTTTAAAAGGCAATTTTTTGCCCATTGCAGTATCGATCATTATCCCCACTATATCCAGTCCTGTTGTAAGTTCGGTAATGCCATGTTCTACCTGCAGGCGTGTATTTACCTCTAGAAAATAGAATTTCTTTGTAGGTGAGTCGAAAAGGAATTCTACTGTTCCCGCTGATGTGTAGCCTATTTCCCTCATCAGGCGTTTTGCTGTAAAGCATATCTCATTACGTAGGTCATGTGTGAGGGTAGGAGAGGGTGCTTCTTCAATTATCTTTTGATTGCGCCTTTGAATAGTACATTCTCTTTCGTAAAGATGAACTAAATTGCCGTAAAAATCAGCAACTACCTGCACTTCTATATGCCTGCCACGCTCTATATATTTTTCAGCCAATACTCTTTCGTCACCAAAAGATTTCAATGCTTCTGAACGTGCTTTTGCAAATGCTTGAGCCAGTTCCTTTTTACTCTCAACTTTTACCATTCCTTTCCCGCTGCCACCGGAAACTGCTTTTATCATTATGGGGAAATCTATATTTTCATCTTTCATCCACTGTTTGATTTGATCGATATTTGCAACGTCACTGATTCCGGGTATAGTAGGTACATTGGCTTTTTGAGCAAGTCCTTTTGCATGTATTTTATCTCCGACAGCATCTATAACGTCAGGCCGGGGGCCTATCCATGTAAGCCCGGCATCTATTACCATCCTCGCAAATTCGGAGTTTTCTGCAAGGAAGCCCCAACCAGGATGTATTGCGTCTGATTTGCTCCGTATGGCTGCGTTAATCATTTTTTCCATATTGAGATAGGACTCTGCCGGAGGAGCTTCACCAATGTGCACTGCGGAATCTGCCATAAATACGTGATGTGCAAGGCGGTCAGGAGTGCTATAAACAGCAGTGGTTGGAATCTTCCTATCTCTGCATGTATGCATGACCCTGACAGCAGTTACTCCACGGTTTGCTACTAATATTTTTTGAATTTTCCTTTCTGCAACGAGAGCAGTTTCTTTCTTTTTCATATCTTATGTAATTTCCCGATAAAAAAGACTTTTACCTGATTAATACTTATCGCAGTAAAAGTCTCGCTTGTTCGTTTTATATTCTCAATAGCACCTTACTGCATGGAGCTGACTGTCTGTAAATCTTTCAACTCATCCCTTTACCTTTAACCCAAAAAATGCAATCCACGGTAGGCATATGTGCAGCAAAAGCTCTTGAGTTCTCCTCAGCGAATCCGCCGGGGCGGACAGCACCTTTGTGCCTACCAGCTTGAAAATCTAACTGCATTTTTTGGGTTAATAACTTAAGGGTATCCTATAAAATAAAAATAATCCGTGTCAAGCAAATCTATTTCAACCAGGACACGCCAGTATCCTGTATTATCTCTAGCCCTGGGAATAACTTTTTATTCCGGAGATACTATTTTTAACGTAATCTTACCAATGAAAGGAGACCAAACAACGAGCTTACATTTTCAATCGCCTATGTAATTTTAACCAATCTTCATTTGGATTCATTTTTAAGGAATATAACTCCGAGAGGCGGTAAGGTCAAAGATAAGGAATAGTATTTCCCGTAAGCTGGTACCGGGGAAGCCTCAAGCCCTCCAAGGTTTCCGTGTCCGCTTCCTCTATATATTTTTGAATCGCTATTTAAAACTTCTTTCCAGAAACCGCCCTTATGAACTCCGACCCGGTAATTATATCTTGGTATTGGTGTGAAGTTACATACAACAAGGATTTTTTCATCGGTATTTTGCCCTTTTCTTGTAAAACTTATGATGCTCTGCTCCCAATTGTGAAAGTCTATCCACTCAAACCCTTCTTGACTAAAATCAAATTCAAACATAGCAGGTTCTTTTTTATAAAAATGGTTGAGGTCTTGAACCCATCTCCATACCCCATAGTGGTATGGGTACTCAAGGACATGCCATTCCATACTCTCATCGTGGTTCCATTCTTTCCACTGAGCAAGTTCTCCTCCCATGAACAGGAGTTTTTTTCCAGGATGCCCGTACATATATCCAAAAAGAAGCCGCAAATTTGCATATTTTTGCCATTCATCTCCAGACATCTTTCCATATAGAGCGCCTTTTCCGTGAACAACCTCATCATGAGATAATGGAAGCAAAAAGTTTTCAGTAAATGCGTACCATATACTGAAGGTAAGCTGGTTATGGTGGAATTTTCTAAAAACAGGGTCATTTGAGAAATAATCCAGTGTATCGTGCATCCATCCCATATTCCATTTAATTCCGAATCCAAGCCCTCCCACATATGACGGCCTTGAGACCATAGGCCAGGCTGTTGATTCTTCTGCTATTGTCTGAACATCAGGGTAGTTTTCATAAACTGCCTCATTGAATTTCTTTAAAAAGGTGATAGCTTCAATATTTTCCTTCCCTCCATATTCGTTAGATATCCAATCCCCGTCTCTTCTGCCATAGTCAAGATAAAGCATTGATGCAACTGCGTCGACTCTGAGACCATCAATGTGGTATTTGTCAAGCCAGAAAATAGCACTGCTGATTAGAAAGTTTCGCACTTCGTATCTTCCATAATTGAAAATATAGCTTTTCCAATCTGGATGGAAACCCTTTTTGGGTTCAGAATGCTCATAGAGATGTGTGCCGTCAAAATATACAAGCCCGTGTTCGTCACCCGGGAAGTGAGATGGTACCCAGTCGAGAATAACACCGATTCCATTCTGGTGCAGTTGATCAATGAGGTACATAAAATCCTGAGGAGTCCCATATCTGCTTGTAGGTGCAAAATACCCAACTGTCTGGTAACCCCATGAACCATAAAACGGATGTTCCATTACTGGCAGAAATTCTACATGGGTAAATCCCATATCTTTAACGTAGTCTGCAAGATAATGGGCAATCTCCCTGTAAGTGAGGGATCTGTTATTTTCTTCAGGAACTCTTCTCCATGAACCGAGATGTACTTCATATATGGATATAGGGGCGTTTAATGCGTTGTATGCATGTCTTTTTTTCATCCATTCCTTGTCTTTCCACTTATAGTCTAAATCCCAAACTACAGATGCTGTCTTCGGAGGAGTCTGCCAGTGAAAAGCGAAAGGGTCTCCTTTGTCGACGCTATAGTTATTGTGTCTTGAGACAATATGGAATTTGTAAACAGTTCCTTTGCCGACATGGGGAATAAAGCATTCCCATATCCCTGAACCGTCCCATCTGACACTTAAGGGGTGTGATTCCTTGTTC
>MHEF01000065.1:14953-15201 GCA_001805125.1 Nitrospirae bacterium RBG_13_39_12 | reverse complement strand
ACAGATACTTTTTCAGCATTAGGAGCCCATACAGTAAACAAAGTACCTTTTGTCCCATCAACATTTGTCACTTGAGACCCGAATTTTTCATAAAGTTTAAAATGATTCCCTTCTTTAAAAAGATATATATCAAAATCTGTAATGCGGCCGGCATTATATTGAACTTTTGATTTTCTTCCTTTTTTCTTAGGCATAGCTAACCTCCCAGCAGACAATTAATACCTTTTAGAGGGATAACTACTCAGTCA
>MHEF01000065.1:13469-14903 GCA_001805125.1 Nitrospirae bacterium RBG_13_39_12 | reverse complement strand
CGGCGAGTCGCTGAGGCGACCCGACAAGCGGGAATGACATCAATGTAGCTTTACTTATAGCCGTCTTAGTAACATGGTAGAGTTGTATAATCATCGTTCTTAGTTGTAATCTACACATAGCTGTTATGCTATTTATTGTAACTTCCTATAGATTAGAGTTTATTTTTTGATAGTTTTCTTATGGGAACCGCAGACTGTTTTTCAAGTTTCGAAATGCGCTGTTCGAGTTTTTTGATTTTATTCAGGAGTACCTGAACTTTTTTATCACGCAAGGGATTTATATTTTTCAAGCTGAGATCATACACTCTGCCTCCGATAACGGTCATTTGCTCCTGTACCTTTGTTTTAAGATCGATGAGAGCATAGCGCCTTTTTTCTTCTATAGAAGCCTCTTTTGCCTTTTTTTTCACAACAGCAGCACTTTCTTTTATAAACGCAATGCTTGCTTTAAATTCATTCTTTAGATCCCTTTTTATTTTTTGTAATAGATTCATTTAAATTCCTCCGCAGTTTAATTGTTTATGTAATGAAGCTCTGCCAATTACCTCCTTCATCTCTCTGACAGCTCTTTCAATTCCAACCAGAACTGCTCTTGAAATTATGCTGTGTCCTATATAAAGTCCTCTTAATCCCTTTATAGAAGCTATTTTTGAAACGTTGAAATAATTTAGCCCATGCCCTGCATTAACTGTGAGGCCGATATTAATGGCAGATTTTACAGCATTAATAATCCTGATAAATTCTTCCTCCTGTCTTTTGCCTTTAGCATCGGCATACATTCCGGTGTGAATTTCTACCATGTCAGAGCCTATGTTTTTTGATAAACTGATGTCTTTAAAGTCTGGATTTATAAACAGGCTTACAGGTATTCCTGAAACGTGAAGCTTTTTTACTGCTTCACTGATGTTTTTCTTTTGCGACTTAATATCAAGCCCGCCCTCGGTTGTAAGTTCCTGCCTTTTTTCAGGTACCAGTGTAACCATATCAGGTTTTATTTTTTTTGCAATACTTATCATTTCTTTTGTCGCTGCCATTTCCATGTTTAACTCGACAGGCACAAAATCTTTTAACATCTTCAAGTCCCTGTCCTGGATATGGCGCCTGTCTTCCCTCAGATGAACTGTAATTCCGTCTGCTCCGCCGAGTATCGCAAGAGTAGCAGCCATAACAGGGTCGGGATCGATGCCTTTTCTTGACTGCCTTACTGTAGCTATGTGGTCTACGTTGACACCAAGAATCATGAAAACCTCCGCTGAAATAGATTTAACAGGACTTAATAAATAATGTATGAACCATCTGAGCAAATAAAAATATGTTTGTATCCTAATAATCAAAAAATAATGCTATAAAAGCAAATAAACAGGATTATGATTATGCCTTATGAAATATTTTAAATGTTCAAATCTCAATGCAAGGGCTCTAAGGCATTAATGT
>MHEF01000065.1:1910-13447 GCA_001805125.1 Nitrospirae bacterium RBG_13_39_12 | reverse complement strand
ACAATAAAAACCTTTATATTGTTGCTTTCGGTATCAACAGGTATAAGAAAGAATCCTTTAAACTTTTCATCCGGGGTTGAGAGGAAGAAGCCTTTTTTCCAGGGAACCTTGCCTTCAAGGAAACCTACCATCGATTCTCCGTCGAGGAATCTAACATAGACTTTACGACCTAAGGTTTTCCGGATACCATAAGCTTTTTTATCTCTGTAGCCACTTACACCTTCAAACGTCTTTACAAGAAATATAGCCTTCAGTTCAGAAAACGGTATTTTTTGTACCTTTTTTGTATCAATCTCTTCGACAGTAACAAAACTTTCATCAGGATCGAAATTCCTGATATATCCTTTAATAATATTGCCGCTGTTGAATCTGACCACGGCTCTCTGAGAATCTGCCATTGCTGACTCCTAATATTGCTGATAGGTTTTTACTGCATTTATTATCCGTTAACTCTAATAAATCAGCATATCCTGGGAAGTTGATCCCCGGATAGCATCTCAATTATTCTGGTGCCACCTATAGATGTTTTTAGTAAAACCATTTCAGAAGGGTCTTCCTTTACATCTCCGATCACACAGGCATTCCCTCCCAGAGGATGCTTTTTCATCGTATTAATAAGTAATTCTGCCATATCGGCTTTTACTATTGCAATCAGTATTCCTTCATTGGCTACATAAAGCGGGTCGAACCCCAGAAGTTCACATGCCCCTTTGACACCTTCGGGCACAGGTATGGAATTTTCTCTAATAGTAATGCAGGTCCTTGAAGCAATTGCGATTTCTTTAAGTGATGTAGCAAGGCCACCTCTTGTGGGGTCTCTCATTGCATGTATTTCTTTAGTAGTCTTCAGCATGTCATTTACAAGGCTGTTCAGGGGTGCTGTATCGCTCAATATCGGTGGGTTGAAGCTTATGCCATTCCTCTCTGCAATAATGGAAATACCATGGTTTCCAATCGGGCCGCTCAAGATAACCTTATCGCCTGGAGTAACTTTACTTGGTGAAATATCAATTCCTTCTTCAATTATCCCGATACCGGAAGTATTTATGAATATCCCGTCTGCCTTCCCTTTGTCAACCACTTTTGTGTCACCTGCGACTATTTTTATGCCTGAATATTCTGCTGCAGCTGACATAGAAGAAAGTATCGTCTTTAAATCTTCGATCGAAAAACCTTCTTCGAGAATAAGACCTGCTGTAATGTAAAGAGGTCTAGCCCCTACCATGGATAGGTCATTTACAGTACCATTAACAGCGAGCTCACCTATATTGCCACCTGGAAAGAATATAGGTGAGACGACATAGGAATCTGTTGTGAATGCAATCTTTCCTCCATTTATGCCTTCAAGCACAGCAGAATCATCCAATGATTTAAGACTGAATTGGGGGACAAAGTATTCCTTGATTAACTGATGCATCATTGTTCCGCCGCTGCCATGGCTAAGCAGGATTTTATCCATTATATCCCCTATATCCCCGGGGTGAATACCTGTAAAATGCAGCGCAGCTCCCTTCAGTACTAACCATGCATGCGCCTACAGGGTGTTCTGGTGTGCAATTTTTGCCGAACAGAACACAGTCTGTTGGTAACTTTACTCCTCTGAGTACCTGGCCGCACAGGCAGGATTTAGGCTCACGAGAATCAGGAACATCAATATTATATATACTATTAACATCCCAGCGTTTTGCCCTCTCATTTAATTTAAGTCCGCTCTTTGGTATTATACCCAGCCCCCTCCATTGTGCATCGCATGATTCAAAATATTCATTAAGAATAGACATTGCTTTTTGATTCCCTTTTTCTTTTACAACCTTCTTGTACTGAATCTCAACTTCTGCCCTGCCGGTTGCAATCTGATCAAGTATCATGTTTATTCCCAGAAGTATATCTTCAGCATCAAACCCTGTTATTACTGAAGGTATTCTGTAATCGGATGCAATAAATTTGTAAGGCTCGCTTCCTATAATAGTACTTACATGTCCCGGAAGTATAAAGCCGTTAACCATTACATCATCAGAATCGAGAAGGGCCTTAAGTGCCGGGGGTACTGTTTTATGGGCAGAGTATATAAAGAAATTGTCAACTCCTAATCTCTTTCCTTCAATAAGGGTTCCCGCAACAGATGGTGATGTAGTCTCAAACCCTGTTGCAAAAAATACAATCTTCTTCTCTAGTTGTGCTGACGCGATATTGAGAGCATCAATCGGAGAATAGACAACCCTTATATCAGCACCGTCTGCATGTGCATGATAAAGAGATTGCTTGCTTCCCGGCACCCGCATCATGTCTCCAAATGTAGAAAGAATGACATTGTCCTGTTTCGATATTGCAATGGCAGCATCTACGTCTTTTATTGGTGTAACACACACTGGACATCCGGGACCGCTCAACAATCGTATATTTTTAGGAATGATATCCCTGATGCCATGTCTGAATATTGCAACGGTGTGTGTTCCGCAGACCTCCATCAAGTTAACAGGTCTGCCTATGGCATCCATAGTCTTTTTTATCTTATCAACTAAGTTTTTTGTTACCAAAAGCGACCCCTGACTTGATCATTTCTCTAATTATATAGGCCTGACCTAGTGAAATACCAGCATCATTGCACGGAATTTTTTCATGTATATGAACATCCATACCTGCAGATTTGAGTAAGTCAATAGCACGTTCCATTAAATACATATTCTGGAATACCCCACCGCACAGGACGACATCCTTTATCAGATAGACGTAAGAAAGCTTTTTTACAACTCTAAAAATAACACTAAGTATTGTATTGTGGAACTTAGACGAAATAATATCTTTTCCTTCACCTTTCAGTAAGTCATTTATAATCCTTAAAATGGTCTGGGAGAAGTCGATTTCAATGGTCTTTCTGGATTTTATATCAACGGGATAATCATCCACTACATCAGGTGTTGTCAGAGACTCTAATGCAATCGCTGACTCTCCTTCAAAGGTGTTTTTATCACATACACCTATTATGGCTGATACGGCATCGAACAGTCTGCCAGCACCTGAAGAAAGAGGTGAAAACTGTTTTTTGTCAACAATCTTTAAGACATCTTTAATTTTCTCATTGCCGTACTTGTCAATAAAACCTATAGATTTGAGATAGGGTATGGTATCATCTCCTGCTAAATCTTTTATATAACTTACAGCAATTCTCCAGGGTTCTTTTACTGATGTTTCTCCGCCTGGAAGAGGTATATATTTAAAATGACCCAGCCTTTCAAACCCAAATACGTCAGCAATCATAATCTCTCCGCCCCAAAGATTCCCATCGGTTCCATAACCGGTTCCATCGAAGGAGACGCCTATCACCTTGTCCTTAATACCCTTTTCAGCCATAACAGATGCAATGTGTGCGTGGTGATGTTGAATCCCAATCTTCTTAGTATCTTCCTGTCTTAGTGCCCACTGAGTTGATAAATAACCGGGATGAAGGTCATATGCAATGGCTTCAGGTTTTACCCTGTAAACATCTTTCAGGTTTTTCAGGCTCTCTTCGAAAAACTCAAGTGTCTCATAGTTTTCCATGTCTCCTATGTGTTGACTCGGTATTGCAAAACTTCCTTTTGTAAGGGTAAAAGTATTCTTGATGTCAGAGCCACATCCAAGAACTTCAGGCCCATCTTCATGAAGGGGAATAGGGTCAGGGACATACCCTCTTGAACGGCGAATGAAAGATAATGATATGTTACGAGTAATGTCAGCTGGTTTTTCCTCTGAATTATATTGTTTGACTTGACCGTCAGCTCCTACTTTATTCCCTATTACTCTCACAACAGAATCATCTACTCTCATAAAAATATCCCTGTTGTGAATAAGAAATGCATCAGCAATTCCTGAAAGTCTGGAAATAGCTTCATTGTTATCAATAACTATGGGCTCTTCTGAAATATTGCCGCTTGTCATTATAAGGGCTTCAAAATTAGTGACCTCTTGCGGTTTCTCGATTATCCCGGTATCTGTTCTTGTTAAGGGGTAATAAAAAAGGAGATAATGCAAGGGTGTGTAGGGAAGCATAAAGCCGATGCAGGGGTTGTTTGGTGAAATTGCTTCAGTTAGATTGTTCCTCAGTTTTTTGAGAAGCACAACCGGTCTTTTGGTCGAAGTTAAAAGAACCTCATCTTCTCTGGATACCTCACAGAAATTTTTGATTGTTTCAACATCAGGTGCCATAAGTGCGAATGGTTTGTTATTTTTTCTCTTTATAAATCTTAAACTCTTCACGGCTTCTTCATTGGTTGCATCGCATGCTATGTGAAACCCGCCCAATCCCTTGACAGCTATAATATTTCCATTTTTCAGTAATTCTATTGTGCTCTCGATAGGATTATCTTTTCCGTAGTCTTTTAGTTTTTCATTGGTGATTATTAACTGAACATGCGGTCCGCAGACATGACATGCATTCGGCTGGGCATGAAATCTCCTGTCTCCGGGATTGTTGTATTCTTTCTCACATTCAGTACACATTTTAAATAAGGACATTGTTGTATTCGGCCTGTCGTAGGGAATGGACCTTGTTATTGTGTACCTGGGACCGCAGTTTGTGCAATTGATGAACGGATAAAGATAACGTCTGTCATTCATATTAAATAGTTCACTAAGACAATCTTTACAAGTTGAAACATCTGAAGAAATGAGTGTAAAACTTCCCTCGTCCTTACTTTTGATTATTCGAAAATCATGGTATCCTTGATGTTGCATTATGGTTATATCAATTCCCATTATCTGTGAGAGTGGAGGTGCTTCTCTTTTAAGTCTATCTATAAAATTAGAGGTGTTTTTACCTTCTATCTCGATGACAACACCTTCTGATGAGTTCATTACAAAACCCGTCAGGTTTAAAGATTTAGCAAGACTGTAGACAAACGGTCTAAAGCCAACTCCCTGAACAATACCCTTGACTAATATCCTTACCCTGTTCTGTTCCATTAATTAACTCAAGTACTGAGGAAAGATTGCAGATTAAATAGAAATATTAATTATTAATATCCTGGTTCACCTTTAGATCATAGCTTTTGAATAAGCATTGTGTATTGGAGATTATGGATTGAGGATTGGGTGAATTAAAATTTGAAATATATTCCGCAATCAATATTTCGCAATCCTGAATTATAGTTATAAATTCTGAAATCAATATCCGAGTCATTAGGATTGAGTTGCTGTTGACTGTAGCCACTCAGTCCATTCATCAATTCCTTCGCCTGTTGTACACGAAACCTCGAAAATCTTCATTGAAGGGTTAAGAGACAAAGAATCCTTTTTAATCTTTTCCATATTCGCATTTGTATAAGGTAACAGGTCAATCTTGTTCAGAATAAGCACTGAGGATTCTTGAAACATCAATGGATACTTGAGAGGCTTATCATCTCCCTCTGTTATGCTGAGAATCATTGCTTTCATGTTTTCGCCGACCTTGAACTCAGCAGGACAGACTAGATTTCCAACATTCTCTATAATCAGAAGAGCAATGTTTTCAAGAGGTAAATCAGGGATAACCTCATTAATCATATTTGCATCAAGGTGACACGCGCTACCTGTGTTTATCTGAACTACAGGGATGCCGAGATTTTCTATCCTTTGTGCATCGTCAGTGCCGGAAATGTCGCCTTCAATAACACCTACCGCCAGCTTGGTATGAAGTTTCTTAATAGTCTGTTCAATAAGGGATGTTTTGCCTGCCCCGGGCGCACTCATGAGGTTGACAACATAAACACCTGCATCATCAAACAGCTTCCTGTTTTCAACTGCAATCCTGTCATTTGCCTCAAGAATACGTGTTACAACCTTAACCTTCACCCTGATAGACCTCCTTTCGAACTATTCTTGATATATAACCCTTCCTGATTCCAGCTCCATCTTGTATTGTTAGAAGTTATTTTTCATTTCCGAAATGTTTTATTAGAATACCTCCATTTCGGTTATGTCCAGTTCACGCCCTGTTTCTAAAGTGAATTCAGTCCCTCCACATTTCGGGCAGCATAAAATGTACATTTCTTCAACAGAAAAATTATTATTGCAGTTTTTACAAAAACCGGTAACAGGAATTTCGTCTATAATAAGGTGTGCCTTTTCTGCGATAGTGCCGATCTTTACAGCATCAAAAGCAAAAAGAAGTGCATCGGACATTATACCCGAAGCCTTTCCTATCTTAACTCCTATTGATTCAATGCCCTCATATCCTTCTTTTTTACAATGTTTTTCAGCAACGTCAAGTAAGCTGAGGGCAATAGAAACCTCATGCATCCTATTCTGCTGATAGTTGTTCTTTTTCTTTCTCGTAAGCTTCTTTGCCGGCCTCAATAGCAGTTGATATCAAGGATTTTTTCTCCTTATAAAGACCTTTTCCCTTATCTATCCCTTCGGCTACTTTACCTTTTACATCTTCGAAATAGCTTTTTGCTTTACCCTTAGCATCTTCAGTTAAATCTTTTATCTTCTGCCTTGTTTCAGTTCCGGATTTGGGAGCAAAAAGCAAAGCAAAACCTGCACCCACAATACCTCCGAGTAGAAAGGAAAGAAAAATACTGCCTGAACTGTATCCGTATTCCTCTTTCATTTTCAGCCTCCTTTCTTAGTGAATAGATTTTTCAATAAGACCCCAAGAGCAGTCTTTATCCCGACCTTTAATCCTGAAGCCGTTGCCTTTGTTGATGAAGTTATATCCCCAATTAAATTGCTGACTACACTTATATTTTGTCCGACATCCCTTACCGTGCCTGATAATTCCTTGATGTTAGATGTTATACTGTTTACATCATCAGATACACTCCGTATGCTTTTAAGAGTCTGCTGGATTTCCTCCATTGTAGGTTTGATAGTTTCCTCTGTTGTTACTATAAAATCTCTTAAAGAGTGAACCGTTTTTTTGAGTTCAATAATAAGTAAAATAATAAAACCGGCAGTTACAGTTACTGCAATTGCTATTAATCCCACCCATATCTGGTTCATTTTCCCTCCTTGCGCTATTATATCAAAAATTGTATCAAATTAATTAAAAAATGGTGAGGAATAAGAACTTAAATGTGTCATAATCGAAATTACTATCCATATTTTAAATCCCTTTTTTATGCTATTCTATCTATTCATGACTGATGAATATTATATAAAGCGAGCAATCAGACTGGCAGCAAAGGCGCAGGGTATGACAAGTCCTAATCCGATGGTAGGTGCTATAATTGTTAAGAACGGAGATATAATATCAGAGGATTTTCATAGAAGACCCGGGACTCCTCATGCTGAAGTCCTTGCGATAGAAAAAGCAGGATATAATGCTAATGGCTCCAAGCTTTTTGTAAGTCTGGAACCATGCTGCCATACAGAGAAAAGAACCCCTCCATGCACAAAAATTATTATTAATGCAGGAATAAAAGAAGTAGTTATCGGAATGAGAGACCCAAATCCAAAAGTTTCAGGCAGAGGAATCTTGGAACTACAGAAAGAGGGGATATCAGTTAAATCAGGTGTTCTTGAAGAAGATGCTAAAAGACTTAATGAATCTTATATAAAATACATAACTACCCAAAAACCATTTGTAACACTTAAAATTGCCATGACTCTCGATGGAAAAATTGCAACACCTGAAGGTCAGTCAAAATGGATAACAGGGGAGAAAGCAAGAAGAATGGTGCACAGACAAAGGAGCCATGTTGACGCAATAATGACTGCTATCGGTACGGTAAAGGCTGATGACCCTCAACTTACAAAGAGGGTAACAGGTGGCAGGAATCCTCAAAGGATTGTTATTGATCCTTACCTCGAGATTCCGCTGAACGCAAAAATTCTTAAGATACCACCAGAAACAATCATCGTTACAAAAGTAGATAATTCAAAAGCAAGCTATCTTGAAAAATCAGGTGCAAAAATAATTTATTTCAAAGAAAAGATTGATCTTAATTTGCTGATGGAAAAACTTGGTAAAATGGAAATAACATCCGTAATTATAGAAGGAGGGTCTTCCCTGAATGCACATGTACTCGAAGACGGAATTGTTGATAAGATAATGTTTTTTATTTCGCCCAAGATTATCGGAGGGAAAGATTCTTTTCCATCTGTGGGTGGAAAATCATATAGAAAACTTGAAGAGGCTTATAAGATAAGTGCTTTAAAAATAAAGAGAATTGGCGAAGATATTTTGGTTGAGGGCTATATTAAGTAGTATTAGGGCTTCATTAATTATCTGATTTGAGCAGACCTGAAAGTCAAAAAAAATGATGCTGGAAAGCTTCCTCAACTAATTTCTTCTTGACAATAGCATATGTCCTTAATATAATTAAAAAAATCATAGCGGGGGAATAATGACAAAAGCAGATTTAGTAGACAGAATCTTTGAGAAAATAGGACTTTCTAAAAAAGAGGCTCTGGAAATAGTAGAAGTACTCTTTGAAACGATGAAGCAGACATTTGTAGAAGGTGAATCGGTTAAAATATCAGGATTCGGCACTTTCAATGTCAGGCAGAAGAAAGCGAGGAGAGGCAGGAATCCCAAGACCGGTAATGACCTTGAAATAATTCCAAGAAAGGTTATCACATTCAGGGTCAGTAATCAATTGAAGTCAAGTATAGAAAAACGAAATGCATAAATCCGCTACAGAGCGACTTAAGTCTTACATACCATATCCGGATAAACTTTTCTATAAAATAGGAGAGGTCAGTAAGATCATTGATGTTGAACCTTATGTCTTAAGATACTGGGAGACTGAATTTTCTTTCCTAAAACCCAGAAAAAACAAATCAGGCCAGAGGATTTACATAAAAAAAGATGTTGAACTCCTGCTTAATATCAGAAGGCTTTTATATCAGGAAAGGTATACAATAGAGGGTGTCAGAAAAAGACTTGGACTCGGGGCTGCAGATGTTGAAACCGGACCTGAAAAAGATTTAAAGAAGACTATAAATCGTAACCCTGCCCGAGCAATCGAGCATTTCAAAAAAAGGCTCAGAGAAATACTGAGTCAACTTCAGTAAAAATCATAAAATATCGGGGCGTAGCGCAGCCTGGTAGCGCACTCGCTTGGGGTGTGAGTGGTCGGCAGTTCAAATCTGCTCGCCCCGACCAAAGAAAGAGCTTGTGATGTACACTTTTTTAAATTGGCTTATTAATACGATCGGTGTTATGGGTTATCCTGGTATTATTTTTTTGATGTTTATCGAAAGCACATTTATCCCTCTTCCTTCTGAACTCGTAATACCTCCTGCCGGCTATCTTATTTCTCAGAGCAAGATGAGTTGGACAGGTGTGGTACTATCAGGTACATTGGGCAGTTTGCTTGGTGCTCTTTTCAATTATGCAGTTGCAGTATATTTAGGAAGGCCGTTCATACTTAAATATGGAAAATATTTTGGTATTTCAGAAAGACATTTTACGAAGGGAGAAAAATATTTTCTAAAGCATGGAAATATTAGTACGTTTATAGGAAGGCTTATTTTAGGTGTAAGGCACTATATATCATTTCCTGCAGGTTTATGCAGAATGAATTTAGGAAAATTTTGTTTTTATACCGCTTTCGGTGCTGGTATATGGGTGGGTATACTGGCATATATAGGTTATTTTGTAGGCAACAACAAGGAAAAGATGATAGAAATGAGCAAGCAGTGGAGCATATACATAATAATAGGGTGTATTCTTTTGGTAACAATATATGTATTCTGGCAAAAAAGAAAACAAAATCCTATAACTTAAATAACGCATGCGTTTTATTGCTGACCTCCATATACATTCAAAATATTCTAGGGCTACAAGCAGAAACATGTCTCTGGAAAGCCTGTGGAAGTGGGCGCAAATTAAAGGGATAAACGTAGTTGGAACAGGTGATTTTACGCACCCGAAATGGTATGATGAACTGAAAGATAAACTTGAACCTATAGGAAATAACCTATTTAAATTAAAACATAAATATAATATTAACAATTTACCTACCTCATGCAGATCAGATGTCTATTTTATGCTTACAACAGAAATAAGTTGTATCTATAGTAAAAACGGCAGGGTTAGAAAGGTACACAGCCTAATCTTTGTCCCTGATTTTTCTGTCGCGTCGAGAATAAGTTCTGATTTATCCAGGATTGGAAACCTTTCGTCTGATGGAAGACCGATACTGGGACTTGATGCAAAGGAATTGTTTAGAATTGTTCTGGATGCGTCTGCTGAAGCTTTTTTTGTACCTGCACATGCATGGACACCTCATTTCTCCGTTTTCGGAGCGAGCTCGGGATTTGATTCCCTTGAAGAGTGTTTTGGAGAGTTGACAAGCTGTGTATATGCAGTTGAAACAGGGCTGTCCTCGGATCCGTCAATGAATTGGAGACTTTCATCTTTGGATAATATAACACTTATCTCCAATTCAGATGCCCATTCTCCGGAAAAGCTTGGACGTGAGGCAAATATCTTTGATGACGAAATATCATATAAAACAATAATTGATGCGATCAGGACAAGGATTGGATTTACGGGAACGATTGAATTTTTTCCCGAAGAGGGCAAGTATCATTATGACGGTCATAGAGCCTGTAATGTAAGGTTTTCTCCGAAGGAAACGATAGAACATAATTATCTCTGTCCTGTTTGTGGAAAAAGAGTGACGGTTGGTGTTATGCACAGAGTAGAAAAACTTGCGGACAGGGAGGATGGGTACAAACCTTCAAATGCTCTGCCTTTTTTTTCCATAATCCCACTTCAAGAAATTATTTCAGAAACACTTAAAATTGGAGTTAAGAGCAAGGCAGTCAATAGTAATTATTTTAAGATTATCGAAAAACTTGGGAATGAGTTCAATATCCTTATGAATGTGCCTTTGAAGGATATTGAAGAAGCAAGCACACCCTTTATAAGAGAAGGAATAGCCAGAATGCGCTCCAGGAATGTATATATTGCTCCGGGTTTTGACGGAGAATACGGGAAGGTAAGTATTTTTAAGAAAGTGGATGGAATAGAGAACAAAGGGCAGATAATGCTTTTTTAAACCGGATAATTCACAAAAATTATTTCAAGTCCTTTGAAGCGGAGAGAAAAATAGCATTCCCGCTTGTTCTCTTATAGAGCCCGAATATTTCCGGGTTCGATCCACAGATGTGAATTCTTTCTTTGAATCCCGGAATGTTTGGGGTAAAACCGCTTAACCCGAAAAATGCAGTTAGATTTTAAAGCTGGTAGGCACAAAGGTGCTGTCCGCCCCGGCGGATTCGCTGAGGAGAACTCAAGAGCTTTTGCTACACATATGCCTACCATAAATTGCATTTTTTGAGTTAAATAATATATACATCTCTAAAATTTATAAATAATATGGGCTAAAGAATCTTGACTGATAAGAACACTATCTGCCTGAGGGGGTAGGGCGATATCCTATCTTCTGCAAAATAAAACAGATAGCATTACGATGATTACCCTGAATTTCCAGTGTGTCGGTTTTAATTGTACCACCTGTACCGAGGTTTGTTTTTAAGTATTTTAACAGCTGCTCATTATACTGCTGGGATAAGTGTAGACCGCTTATTATCGAAACCGATTTGCCACCACGTCCTTTGCGCTC
>MHEF01000065.1:268-1889 GCA_001805125.1 Nitrospirae bacterium RBG_13_39_12 | reverse complement strand
CTTTGCAGAAGGCGCTAATATCCCCGGTTTTACTTCTAGTAGGTTATCTTTTCCATGTAGGGTCCTATCGGTTGAATATACAATTTTTGATTTTTCTTTAATCATTAGTCATCGAATAATTGAAGATACCGGATTTTAATCTAATGGGGTACCGTCCACAAGTTCTTCATAAAAAACCTTAAGATCAGGCATATTTTTTGAAGCCATTATCTTCATTGCATTTCTTGGATGCTCATTCAATGTGCCTGTAATCATATAAGGTATATGATATCCCCATTCTACATCTGTTTTAAGAGGTATAAATAATTCCTGGATTATCTGAATAATAGGTCTGATGTCAAACTTTGGGTTTTTCAGAAAGGAAAGTAGAAGTTCCAGTGGACAATTGCCTGCTCCCCTGCCCATACCATAAAGAGTTGCATCTATACGATTTGCCCCGACAATGATTGCCTCTATTGTATTTGCAAAGGCTAACTGCTGATTATTGTGGGCGTGTATGCCGAGCTCTTTTCCAGGTAATGCTGCAAAATACTTCTTTAAAAGGAAATGAATTTGTTCAGAGTACATGGCGCCGAAACTGTCTACCAGGTAAACAATCGATACAGAACTTTTGGAAAGATCATCAAGTGCCTCATCAAGGTCTCTTTCCAGAACCTTGGATACCGCCATAAGGTTTATAGTAGTTTCATAACCTTTGTCAATACATTGGTGTGCCAGGTTTATGCCTTTATCGATTTCTTTTGCATAACATGCTACACGTATCATATCAAGAACACTGTCCTTTTTTGGATGTATATCTTCAGCGTCAATACGTCCGATGTCGACCATTGCTGACAATTTCATATTATTTCTATCAAAATCGCCGATGATTCTCTTAATATCTTCCTCGGTACAGAATTTCCAGTCACCGTTTTCATCTCTTGAAAAGTATTTCTCTGACGATTTGTATCCAATCTCCATGTAATCAACCCCAGCCTGTGAAAGAGCAATAAAAACCTTTCTAACAAACTCGTCGCTGAATTGCCATTTATTTATCAGACCTCCGTCGCGTACAGTGCAATCTAAAACTTTTATCTGGGGACGAAACATATTTGAAATACCTCCACCTTAATTTTATATTTTAAGAATATTAGCGATTAAATTTATATTATATACAATTTATAGTAATTATTAGAAGTCTATAGTTTTGCAGAAAGATTGTTATCCATGTTTTGAATGAATTTTTTTGAAAGTTCAGTAATAGATGGCCAGTCTTGAGATAACACAAATTCACGTTTAATTATAGCAGAACCGATTAGTATACATGAGGCTTTAGCTGCCAAATACTGTGAGATGTTGTCGAGGTTAACTCCTCCGGAAAGCATAAATTTTACGAAAGGCATTGGTCCTCTTATGACCTTGAGAAAACCAAGGCCACCGATTTCTGTAAAGGGAAAAAGTTTTATAATATCGCCACCAGCTTTATATGCCCTGTAAATCTCAGTAGGAGAGCAAGCCCCAGGGATGGATAATGCTCCCTCTTTTTTTGTGAACTTGACAATACCTTCATCAAAATTAGGACTGACAATATATGAAGCACCGGCCTTAAGCGCTTTCTTTGCGTTAGTGATGCTGAGAACAG
>MHEF01000065.1:0-147 GCA_001805125.1 Nitrospirae bacterium RBG_13_39_12 | reverse complement strand
TTTGTAAGCTTGTTCCGGAGTATCGGTACGTACTGCGACCATCAATTGATAGCGCTCAATCTTGTCGAGTAGCGTCATTGTTTTCCTCCATAATTTTTAAATTAAGATATAAATATTTGTATACTTTTATTAGAAACGTTATATTTT
>MHEF01000064.1:41528-48237 GCA_001805125.1 Nitrospirae bacterium RBG_13_39_12 | reverse complement strand
GCACCTCCTTAATATGCTTTTATTGTATGATAATTGAATCCGTCTGTCAAGTGATCGAATTGCCTCATCAAAAAATTATATGAAATCGATTCGTTGCCTCATTTAAAAATCTATACGAAAGTAAAAGAGTGGGCTTAGACTTGTTTATTGCGATATGATAAATTTGTAGGGAATCCCTAATGACTTCCCTTTATGAGATATACGACCTCAGCCCGGAAGAGATTGAAGTTGTGGAGGAAAAAGGATAAACTGTAAAATAGATAAAAGGAGCACACCTGATGAAAACGCTCGATCCTTCAGAAGTCGAAAAACGTCTCAAAGCGTGGGCGGACATTACGATGTTATCTCTTGAATTGAAGCGTGCTGCAATGAGAAAGAGGCATCCGGAATCAAGAGAAGATGAAATTAATGAATTGGTTCGCAAAGAACTTTCAATACTAAAGTCAGAACAGGATGAACGATAACCTGCTTATTGAATCTCTTAAAGAACTTTGCTCATTCCTCGAAGATCAGGGAATAGAATACATGCTCATCGGCGGATTAGCTGTCGGCATATGGGGTGAACCCAGGGCGACTGTTGATATTGATTTTTTAGTTGCGATCGGGTTAGATGATTTCGATACACTCAAACATAAACTCATTAAAAGCAGCAGGTTTGTTTTTATACATGACAAACCAATGGTCTTCGGAAAAATAACCTTTCTAAGAACTACCCTCAGAAGCAATACTGATATTTCGGTAGATTTTCTTTTCGCTGATGATGAGTTCAAAAATAGAGCTTTGCAAAGGAAGCAGACTGTAAAAATAAAAGAGTTTTTGATAAATATCTCATCTCCGGAAGACCTGATATTGCTGAAATTATTAAGCGGAAGAGAGCAGGACATGCTTGATGCAGAGAAGATAATCAAGATTCAAAAAGAAAATATCGACATGGAATATATGAAGAAGTGGCTTCAACGACTCGGCATAGAATTTATCTAAACGTTGCATAAAAAGTGTTGCAGACATGTATCTTATCAGGGTCAGGGCTTTATTCTTGCAGTCGGAGCATGGTTCGTATTTGTGCCTTTGTAACAATTACCGCTTGTACTATGTAGGATCAGCAGGATTTCAAGCTGTGCTGACTTCTGTTGAAAGTTTTAAAAAGAAGCCCGCTTATAGAAAATCGTTAAATTATTCTCAGAGATAGTTCCATTAAAACAAGGATTGAAACGCGGGTATTTTTGATCATTCATCTGAGCAACAGTTATGTGCTATAATGTGTGTATAAGGAGGTGTATGAGATGAGAACTAATATAGTGATAGATGATGAGATATTAAAAACGGCATTTCGCTATTCAAAAGCAAAAACCAAGAAAGGACTTATTCATGAGGCACTTAAAGAGTTAATAGATGCTAAAAAGAGATTAGACCTTAGAGAACTTAGAGGCAGGGTAGAGTTCAGGACGGACTACGATTATAAAAAATTAAGAAAGGGCAACTGATTTTGGTTATTATTGATACATCAGTAATGATTGATTACCTTAAGGGCAATAGAAATGATGCTGTCCTGAGATTTCAATATGTCCTGGATAATAATATCCCCTTTGGAATAAATTCTTTCATTTATCAGGAAGTTCTTCAGGGTGTTAAATCTGAAAAGGACTTCGTAAAAGTAAAGAAATACCTCGATACACAAATGTTTTATGAATTGAGTGATAAGAAGGAATCTTATGCCAATGCCGCAAAGATTTACTTTAATTGCAGAAATAAAGGAATAACAATAAAGAGTACCATAGACTATCTTATTGCTCAGACAGCAATTGAAAACAATTTATACTTGCTTCATAACGATTCTGATTTTGATAGAATCAGCAAGGTTGCCAAGTTTAAGATATTCAATTTATAGTTAAGTCCTGTTGTCCTTTGATAACCCAATAAAAACATTATAACAATATTTCTTTTGCCGGCATTAAAATCAGTTCCATTTATTTTTCTTAACCCGAAAAATGCATTTAGATTTTAAAGCTGGCAGGCACATATGCGACAAAATCTCTTGAATGCAGAATTTGCGCATGCATGGTTATTTAAACGATATAAATGAAAACGTGCACGTTATCTGAGTCATTAAACCGCTCACAAAGGTGCTGTCCGCCTCGGCGGATTCCCGCCTCGGGCGGGTCGCCGAGGAGACGCTGAGGAGAACTCAAGAGCTTTTTCTACACATATGCCTACCGTGAATTGCATTTTTGGGGTAACCTCAGGGAATCTTTTTTATATTAGGCTCACCTCCTTTTACAGTGCTGAGGATGATTAGACCGGTGAGGAAAAATATAGCTATGGAAAGTATTGCAGGCCTCTGACTGCCGAAATTTACAGATAACAGACCGAATATCAGCGGGCCTATGATAGCGGATGATTTCCCCACTAAAGAATAAACACCGAAATATTCCGCTTCTCTCCCTTTAATAATAAACTGAGCATAAAAAGCCCTTGTAGCTGCCTGGACTGTGCCGAGACCGAGCCCTGCACATGAAGCCAGTATCCAGAACTGGTATTTCATCTGAATAAAGAAGGCAGCAACTGTAACAGATGTCCACATTAATAGTGAGATTATCGCCACCTTTTTAGGCCCCCAGAGGTCAATCGGCTTTGCCATGACAAAGGCTCCAAGAAGGGCTGTTGTCTGAACTACAATATAAAGCGCAATAAGTTCCTGTGGTTTAAATCCGAGTGTTGTGGCAGCGAATATGCTCGAAAATATTATTACCGTATTCACGGCATCCTGATATATAAGGTATGCAAAAAGAAACTTTCTCGGCTCCTTTTTGGACCATATTTCTCTGAGGGTCTTCAGAGTATAACTGAACCCTTTAAATCCTGCACGAGCTAACGAGTCACCTTTGACATCTTCAGGCAGAAAAAGAAATGCAGGGATGGAGAACAGAGAAAAGAAAACTGCAACCATGAGCCATGTGACCTCAAACCTTCCGGCCTTTACAAGAGGCAGGGCAACTAAAAGAGAGACTATAGACCCTGCGTAACCGACAAGGAATCCCCATGCAGAGACCCTGCCCTGATATTCCCGGGGAGATATCCTCGGCAGAAACGAATTATAAAAGACAAGCCCTCCTTCCATGCCGAGATTTGCAGCGATTATCAATGCAAACCCTTCAACAATCATCCCCTTTTCAAGTACTGAAAGGCTTGCAACAGCGGTTACGCTCAGGGCAGTATAGAAAAAAAGGAATCTTTTCCGCAGGCCGCCATAGTCTGATATTCCTCCAAGAAACGGAGAACTTAAGGCAACAATCGCCATGCTTAATGATATTGCTCTTCCCCACCATAAATCACCAAGCCCTGTCTCATTACCGACAATAGAATTTGCATAATATACAGGGAAGACAACAGCGGCTATTACAGCAGAGTAGCTGGAATTTGCAAAATCAAAGAGTGTCCAGCTTATGATGTGTTTTTTGTTTAAGTTCATTATGGATAATTTGCCAAATGTCTCGTCATTCCTGCTGGTCAGGAATCTTTCTTTCCTTCACGAATCATCGAATCCCAAAAGGGAGATTCTGGACTGATCCTTGACAAGCAAGGACAAGAGCCAGAATGACAAATAATTGAAGCATCTGTTCTTTTCGGATAAATAGCAAATTATATTCTCAACATCGTTGCTGTTTTTATAGCCTCGATCATACTTGACGGATTTGCCTTGCCCTTCCATGCAATGTCGTATGCAGTGCCGTGGTCAGGAGAAGTACGCACAAACGGCAGGCCTATTGTGACATTTACACCTTTGTCAAATGCAACCATCTTTAATGGAATCAGTCCCTGGTCATGATACATGCAGACGATAATATCAACCTCTCCTTTATATGCTTTATGGAAAACCGTATCCGGCGGGTATGGACCTGAAACAGGGATGCCTTCTTTTATTGCGCTTTTTACTGCAGGGATAATCTTTTTTATCTCTTCATCGCCGAATATTCCTGCCTCTCCTGCATGAGGGTTAAGCCCGGCAACAGCAATTTTCGGATTCTTAATCTTGAGCATGTCACATGCCTTTTTCGCAAGCCTTATTGTTTTCAGTATCTTTTGCCTGGTAATCAAACCGGGTACGCTCTTTAATGGTGTATGAATTGTGACAAGGATAACCCTTAGGGGACCACCGATAAGCATCATCGCATAGTCTTTTGTGTTGGATAAATCAGCGAGCATCTCTGTATGTCCAGGCCATTTTAAACCTGCCATCTTTAAAGCCTCTTTTGATATAGGGGATGTGACGATGCCGTCGACTTGTTTGTCTAATGCGAATTCTACAGCCTTCTTAATGTATTTCACACATGCCTGACCACTTTCTGCTGCAGGTCTGTTTTTGATAAGAATATTTACCTTTAAATCCTCATCCCTTTCTTTTTTAAATCCCCCCATCCTGCCTTTACTAAAAGGGGGTGAGGCGGGATTATCAATAACTTCAATCTGTTCTCTGGATGGCTTGGATTCTTCTGGTGATTTGATGATTTTTAATTTTACAGGCAGCTTAAGAAGTTTCAATGCTGCTTCCATTATATATGCGTCTCCAATAACGATAGGAGTACAGCATCTTCTTATCAAGGAAGAACTGAGGGCCTTAACAATTATTTCTGGTCCGACCCCTCCGGGGTCTCCCATTGTAATAGCAAGTTTCTTCATATAATAAATTAGTCCTCGAATTAAAAATATACTACCACATATAAAAATACTTTTATAATTATTACGCCCTGCGGTCTCTGCCACAGGGTTCTTCACTGATTTATATAGAACCAGTGAGAATCTAGAAGTAATGTAAAAAATGTTTCAGGCATTTTGAAATAACCAGAAGTTATCAGCTACAACTGCTCTTTTTCTTCGAAGCCATGAGCAAGGTTATGCTAAAAAATAAATGGGTGAGGTGACGTGTCCCTGCCTGTTACGAAATGGATTTGATAAGGTTATGAAATATTTTATCTTTTTCCATGAGTTCGATTCCTGTGCCAAACAGCCAGTTTGACCCTGGTATTTTCATGGTTCTTTTTACTTTTCCTTTTAGAGAAGAAATCGTATTGTATGGCAATAATAATTCAATATTAATTACCTTATCTTTCGCGAAATCCTTATCGCTTCTTATGAAAATGCCATTTTGTGAGACGTCACTCATTATGCCACTGAAGTATGAAGTGCCCGAGTCAATCCTGACCATAAGTTTCTTGCCGAACCTCTTATCTTTTCTATTGTCCATCTTTTAAAAAACTATTAAATGTTTATTTCTTTATATATTTAAAATAGATAAAAATTGTTTATGTGTCAAGGACAACAATGTAACCGGATATTTTATTTACATGATTTATCTGGAAATGGCACGGCATGCCGGCCATCTCTATCGCATCCAGCCTCTTGCTTATATCTATTTTGGACAAGTATGATGTCCGATATAATCTCACTTGGAAGGATCTTCTTCATAAGAAAATTAATATCTAAAACTTAATCTGTAACTAAATTGCTGCGATTGTGAATTTATTTGTTTCTGTTATACTTCTTTTATGAAGAACCAGGAAATTGCAGGAATATTCGATGATATAGCTGACCTGCTCGAGATAAAAGGCGAAAACCCCTTCAGGATAAGGGCATACAGACGTGCTGCACAGAATATACAAGGTCTCGCAAAGTATGTTGAAGAAATGACCAGGGACGAACTTTTGGAGATTCCCGGAATCGGACAGGACCTCGCAGGCAAAATAGTGGAGTATGTTAAAACAGGAAGACTTCAGTCTTATGAAGACCTGAAGAAAGAAGTTCCGGCAAGTCTCAGCCTGCTGCTTTCAGTGCCTGGCCTTGGTCCTAAAACAGCAAAGCTTTTATTCGAGAAATTGAAGATAAGAGACTTGGAAACCCTTGAGCAGTTTGCACGGGAACATAAGCTCAGTGGTCTGCCGGGGATAAAAGAAAAGGCTGAAGAGAATATTCTCAAGGGGATTGAGATGCTGAAACATGGCAGGGAAAGACAGCCATTAGGGAAAGTACTGCCAGTTGCCAACGATATACTCAAACACCTGAAAGATAAAGCGCCCGTTAAAAAGCTGAATGTTGCAGGAAGCATAAGGAGGTGGAAAGATACAATTAAAGACATAGATATACTTGCCACATCAAAGGACCCTAAGGCAGTTATGAATGCCTTCATACATCTCCCGCATGTCAAGGATGTAATTATGCATGGTCCAACAAAGTCGAGTGTCATAACCCATGAGGGTTTACAGGTTGACCTTCGTGTTGTCGAGGAAGAAAGCTTTGGGGCTGCATTGGCATATTTTACCGGCAGCAAGGAACATAACATAAGGTTGCGTGAAATGTCTTTAAAAGCCGGCCTTAAATTAAATGAATACGGGATATTCAGGGAAAAAGATGACAAGAAATTAGGCGGTGAAAAAGAGGAAGATATATACAGGGTTCTCGGACTTCCTTATATACCGCCTGAGTTGAGGGAAGATTCTGGTGAGATTGAAGCCGCTGCGGAGAGAAGATTACCAGAGCTGGTCGAACTGAAGGATATAAAGGGCGATCTCCATGTACATACTAACTGGAGTGACGGGAGCAACAGCTTTGAAGAACTTGTAAATGAGGCAAAGAAGAGAGGGTACGAATATATAGCTATAACAGATCATTCAAAAGGCCTCGGTATTGCAAGGGGGCTGAGTGCAGAGAGGGTTAT
>MHEF01000064.1:34617-41430 GCA_001805125.1 Nitrospirae bacterium RBG_13_39_12 | reverse complement strand
TATGAATGAGATTCTCAAAGTAGCCAGGGAGACAGGTACGGCAATCGAGATAAATGCTTATCCCCTGAGGCTTGATTTGAATGATTTATATGCAAAGATGGCAAAAGAAATGGGGGTGCCGATAGTAATTAGTACTGATACACATATAACAAGCCAGTTCGAATATATGTCTTACGGGGTTTCTATAGCAAAGCGTGGATGGCTTGAGAAGAAAGATATCTTGAATACAATGAATTATGATGCTCTCATTAAGGCATTGAAGAGAAAAAGGCTTAAAGCATGATTGTCAAGAGAATATTCAGTCAATATTAATTAGACAATATTAAATGAATCTGTAATAATTTCATATGAAGAAGATAAAGAAAAATGTATTAATTTTTGAAGAAGATGAAGATACCCTTAAATTTCTGAGGTCATTCTTTAAGGGAAGGAATGATTATTCAGCCTATTTTATAAAAGGCAACAAGAAAGATTTTAAGAGGGAACTTGAAGACAAAAAGCCGGATGTTTTGATTATTAACAGCCCGGATGGGCTTGAGCAGGTGAACCCTTCAGATGTTGGATGTCCTGTAATAGCGCTAATATCCGGCAACATTACGGGTGGCATTCGTTCTGTAGTTAGATCTGATGCTGAATATTATCTGATCACTCCATTTCATAAGGAAGACCTTGAACATAAACTCAGGCTTGCTATTGAGAGAAAAAGCTGGTTCGAAAATCTTTATACTCAAAAAAAAGATCTCGATGCCCTTATAGAGTTTACATACTTTATTTCATCAACCCTCAACCCGAAAGAGGTAATCTACATTTTCGTGAAGAAGATATCAGAGATGATGAAGGTAGCAAGATGTTCTGTCATAAGCATCGGAGTTGAAGAACAAAAACACGCATATATCATATCTGCAAGTGACGATCCCGAGATTAAAAAGATAAAACTTGACCTGACGAAGTATCCTGAAATAGAAAGGGCTGTTACCCTCAGAAAGCCGGTAATTATAAAAGATGCATTAAAGGATCCTTTAATGAAAGATGTAAGAGATATCATAGCTCCGCTGGCTGTTCGATCGATTTTAGTAATCCCCATGATTTTTCGCGATGAGGTTATAGGGACTTTATTGCTGAGAACCACAAGCATAGAACGCAAATTTACAAAAAGAGAGATAAAGATTTGTACTTCTATTGCAAATGCATCAGCGAATGCCTTCTATAATGCCGTTCTTTACGACAGGCTTGAAAAAGAGAAGACAAAGTTTGAACGACTTGCTGTAGTTGATTACCTTACAGGAATATATAATATCAGATATTTCTACAATAGACTTGATGAGGAGTTCAGCAGGGCGGTAAGGTATAATTTTCCGTTAAGTTGCATGATGCTCGATATAGATCACTTCAAAAGGATAAATGATACCTACGGGCACCGGATCGGCGATATCGTACTTAGAGAATTTTCACAACTTGTCAGGGGAAGAGTCAGAAAGTCAGATATCTTTGCAAGATATGGCGGTGAAGAGTTTATATTGCTTTTACCACAGACAAACTTGAAAGGTGCCAAAGATAAGGCAGAACTGGTCATGAAAACAGTAAAGGAACACCAGTTTATGGGCATTGACGAGGGAGATGTGGTTACTGTGAGCATAGGGATAGCCTGTCTTTCTACTAAAAAAATAAAAACCCCGGATGAACTCATCAACTTTGCTGATGACGCCTTGTTCGCAGCTAAGAACAAAGGACGTGATCAGATTGTCATATATACTAAAGAAATATCAAAATAGATTGTGGAAATTATAACCTCTCATTTAAACGCAGATTTTGATGCCTTTGCCTCTATGATTGCTGCAAAGAGGCTTTATCCTGAAGCGCAGTTAGTCTTCCCCGGCTCTCAGGAAAAGAAAGTGAGGGATTTTATTAGTGCGTTTAATCCAGTGGATATAAAGCGCATAAAGGATGTAGACCTTTCAAACGTTACAAAACTTGTTATAGTTGATACAAAAATACCAAACAGGATCGGCTTATTTGAAAAGCTGCTTTCGAATAAAAAAATCAAAGTCCATATTTACGATCATCATCCGTTCAGTAAGGGTGATATAAGAGGAGAGGTCGAGAAGATTGAACGTGTTGGTGCAACAGCAACCATATTTACAGAGATCTTGAAAAGCAGAAGATTACATCCAACACCCATGGAGGCTACTATACTTGCCCTTGGCATTTATGAGGAGACAGGGTGTCTTCTTTTCCCCTCAACAACAGAAAGGGACTTGTCTGCTGTCTCATATCTTCTGAGAAGAGGTACGAATCTCAATATCGTTTCCAGTTTCCTGAAAATGGAACTAAGCATGGAAGAACTTGATATTCTTAATGAACTTATCCGGTCATCAAAAGAAATGGTCGTTGATGGCGTGAGGATAAAAATTGCAAAGGCATCCTGTGAGGGCTATGTTGGAGATGCTGCGCACCTTGCACACAGGATGATGGAAATAGAAGATATTGACGCGGTGATCGTAATGCTTGATATGGAAGGCAAAATATTGATTGTTGGGAGAAGCAAGGTGCCCGAATTAGATGTATCAAAGGTTATGCTGGAATTCGGTGGAGGGGGGCATCCTACAGCAGCCTCAGCAACAATAAAGGAGGCATCGCTTGAGGTTGTTGAGGAGAGATTAACAGGACTGATTAATAACAATGTTAAGCCCAGCAAGGTTGCTTCTGATATCATGACAAGACCTGTCGTAAACATAAAGTGGGAAAGTTCAATCAGGGATGCGGAGGCTATGATGACCCGTTATGGGGTGAACGTGCTGCCGGTAGTGAAAGAAGAAAAATTTGTCGGTCTTATCTCACGTGAGGTTGTGGAAAAGGCGCTTTATCACGGTTTCAGCAAAAGCAAGGCAATCGAGTTCTCAACGACAGACGCAATAACCGTAAATAAATATACACCTATCAGAGAAATAGAGACCATGATGATCGAGCGGAACCAGAGGTTTATGCCTGTTGTGGAAGACAGAAAAATTATCGGCGCAATAACAAGGACAGATCTGCTGCGCACACTTTATGAGGAGTTTCTGAGGCGAAGGAAAATAGAAGAAACAGTTACAAAGGAAAAACCACCATTAGGTAGAAGTTTGTCTTCCTGGCTTAAGGAGAGGTTCCCCTCAGAAATTTATAGTCTTCTAAAACTTTCAGGGGAGGTGGCAGAGGAACTGGGGTTTAATGCCTATCTAATTGGAGGTTCAGTAAGGGATCTCTTGCGGGGTGAAGAAAATCTCGACATTGATATAGTCGTGGAAGGCGACGGGATTTCGTTTGCAAAGGTGTTCGGTAAAAAACTGAATGCGAAAGTGAGGACACACCATAGATTTGGCACTGCACAGGTGGTTACTGACAAGTTAAAGCTTGATGTGGCAACAGCGAGAACAGAATATTATGAATCGCCCGGAGCCCTTCCAAAAGTCGAAACATCGTCGATAAAAAAAGACCTTTACAGGAGAGACTTTACGATAAACACACTTGCTGTAAAATTGAACCCGAGGGATTTCGGGCTGCTTTTAGATTTTTTTGGCGGGCAGAGAGACCTGAGAGAGAAATCAATTCGGGTGCTGCATAATATCAGTTTTGTCGAAGACCCTACAAGGGCTTTCAGGGCTGTCAGGTTTTCAGAAAGGTTTGGATTTAAGATCAGCAAACATACAGAGAATCTTATAAAATCAGCGATAGAGATGAACTTATTCGACAGGCTTTCAGGTTCACGGCTTTATGAAGAACTCCTGCTTTCATTTAATGAGACCGAACCTGTAAAAACGCTAAAGAAGCTTTCTGATTACGGGTTGTTAAAGGTCATACATCCAAACCTTGTATTTAATGATGAACTTGAGGAAATACTTAAATCAATGCATGATACACTATCATGGTTTAATCTGCTCTTCCTTGAAGAAAAGACCGACAGTGGAATATTGTATCTGATGGCTCTGCTTTCCGGATTAAAGGATGAAGATGTAAAAGCTGTATTGGAAAGGTTGTCACCCCCACCAAGGATGAGAGAGATGATTATTACGAGTATGACTCAGGCGAGGGCTATGCTTGGAAAACTCCCTGTGAATGATCCGGTGGAAATATATAATATGCTCAGCAGCATTAAGCTTGAGACACTCCTGTTTATGATGGCTTTAACCGAGGACAGTCAGAAAAAGAAAGCGATATCCCGGTATTTAACTGAATTGAGGAAAATAAGGACAATTATGAAAGGAGATGACCTGAAAAGAGCTGGGATAAAGCCAGGGCCCGTTTATTCAAAAATCCTGAAGGAACTTCTTGAAGAGAAATTAAAAGGCAGGTTAAAGTTCAGAGAAGATGAGGAAAGATTTGTAATGTCGAAAGCAAAACAGCAACAATAGCAATGTTATTTTTTCAGAGATTTTCCAATCCTTTTTTCTATTGATTTTACCTTCTGATTTATCCTGTCAGGTTTTCCTTTTCTGTCGTCGATGGATATGGTTGTTACAGTCCTCTCTGCGGATTTCATCATGGTCATGTGGCATTTTTTGATGAGCTTTATTATCTCATCCCATTCACCTTCAATAACTGTGCCCATGGGGTTTATTTTGTAAGGTAGTCCGCTTGAATCGACTATTTTCAAAACTTCAGCGAGCTGGTCACCGATACTGCTGCCAATACCTATCGGGATAATACTGAATTCAACAAGCATAATTCCTTCCCTTTGTGTTTCCCTGGTTTACCAATACCAAAGAATAAATTAAGGATTCCGAAAAAGAAAGGGCAAGTTTTTCTTGCCCTTTCTTTTTATAAAAATATTATTTTTTATTTTACTGCGTCTTTGAGTGCTTTACCCGCTGTAAACTTTGGTACCTTTGCAGCAGGAATTGAAATAACCTGGCCGGTTCTTGGATTGCGGCCTTTTCTGGCTTTTCTTTTAACAACTGAGAAGGTTCCGAACCCGACGAGTGTAACCTTTTGTCCTTTTTTAAGAGCTAACCTGAATGAGTTCAAAGTAGAATCTAGTGCTCTTGATGCATCTGCCTTGCTTAGTCCTGTCCCCGATGCAATCTTATCAATAAGTTCTGCTTTTGTCATCTATATTTCCCCCCTTTCATATATAAAGAATTAATTAGTATAGTAATAATAACGTTATAACAGTATCAAGAAGGAATCCTTTTGTCAAGCCAAAAATTTATCTTTTTATAGAAAAACTTATACCATTCCTTGCATTTCTAAAAAGTAATGTAAGAATTTATTTTGCGAAGTTTACCTGAGTTAGATAACAAAATTTTTAACTAATCAGAATAAATCTGGTGAGATGTATTTGTTTAACCCGAATAATGCAGACATTGCTCATAAATTTATTTAACTCGATAAATTATCGAGATTATTTTTATTTGTTTTATGGTTAAAAATAATCATTATACCATCAGTTAAAGGTACACTAAGGTATCGAAAAATAAATTTATTCTCAACATCTGCATTATTCAATTGCATTATCATTTTTCGGGTTAAACTGTTTTGTAAACAGCATTGCAAAATTGCAGTTGAAGTTTTTTGAATTGAAAAAACCTTTCAGATGTTCCGATAGAAATAATCCTATATATAGTAGTCGCATAGCTCATAGCATACAGAATATAGAAGTTATTGTTTTTTTGTGTTTTTTTCTTGACATTGGCATTATACAAGACTATATTTAGTGGTAGAAAGTGGTAGAAAGTGGAGGGAAAATGCCAGCTTTCTCGGGGAAATATTACTATTCAGTTGATTCGAAAGGCAGAATAATCATTCCTGCTCCTTTCAGGGAAATCATTTCAACCAATTATAGCTCAAAACTGTATATTACAAACGCCCCGTTTGATAAATGCCTTAATGTCTACCCGCTTGAAGAATGGAATAAGCTGCAAGAACAAGTGCGTACAAAGCCAAGATCTGATGAGGCAATCAGATTCTTTTTGAGAAGGGTTATTGCCTCAGCTATCGAAATGGAGATGGATAAACAGGGTAGGGTTCTGATACCTGCTGCCCTTAGAGAGGATGCAAATATTAATACTAACGTTGTTATGGCTGGTCAAATAGAAAGAATTGAATTATGGGACAGAAGTGAGTGGGATCTATTGTTTGATCCTGAAAAGGTCGATAGAAAATCTATTGAAGGAAAGCTTACGTCTTATGGTATTTAAAAAAATAGGATTGCAGATTGCGTGTTAGAAAAAAGTTTCAGTTCATTCTGAATTTTAAGAGTTGTATTCTTCATTTCACACGGGGAGATTAACTGTAGGGATTCCTCACCTGCCGGTAATGCTGGAGGAGGTGATGGAGATGCTTAATCCAAAAAATAGTGGAGTATATGTTGATGTTACAGTCGGCTGCGGGGGACATTTAAAAAATATATTGAAGGTGATGGATTCTGATGGAAGACTCATTGGTATTGACAAAGATGACGAAGCTTTGGATGAGGCAAAAAAAGTACTCTCAGATAGGCGGGTTGTTTTGAAGAGGGGAAATTTTTCAGATATGGAAAGTCTGCTCAATCAAGAGGGTATATCAGAGATCGACGGTGTACTATTTGATCTGGGCATTTCTATGTTACAAATGAAGGGTCTTGAAAGGGGCTTCAGTTTTGTTTCTGATAAGCGTCTTGATATGCGGATGGACAAACATCAGAAGATATCCGCATGGGATGTTGTGAACAGATATCCTGAAAAGGAAATAGAAAGAATACTAAGGGAGTTCGGAGAAGAACGTCTATCAAAAAAGATAGCAAAGGCGATAGCCGGTTTGAGAAGGAAGACACCAATTGATACTTGTTCTGAACTGGCA
>MHEF01000064.1:31411-34611 GCA_001805125.1 Nitrospirae bacterium RBG_13_39_12 | reverse complement strand
ATAGAAAATACATACGGTGGAAGGGGAAGACATCATCCTGCGACAAAGACATTCCAGGCTTTAAGAATAGAAGTGAACAGAGAACTTGAGGAGCTTAAGAATGGTCTTAACGCTTCGATAAGGCTTCTTAAAAAGGGTGGACGATTGTGCGTTATCTCTTACCATTCTTTAGAAGACAGGATAGTCAAGAGGTTTTTGGTAGAAAGCTCAAAAGAAGGATTGCTCAGAATCATTACAAAAAAACCTAAAACCCCTTCTCCTGCAGAAATCAGGCTAAATCCTTCTTCAAGGAGTGCAAAACTCAGAGCAGCGGAGATAATATGATACATACAAACAGCGGCAGGATTATATTTACATTCGTTCTCAAACCTTTATTTATTGCCCTGCTGTTGATAGGTGTTTTTTGTCTTGTATATCTGAGGTCCAGCGTTATGACATTGGAATATAAACTCAGTGACCTTGAGAAAACGAAGATGGATTATCTTAGAGATAGAAAGATGCTGCTTGCTGAGAAGACAAGCCTCCTGTCTCTTAAAAAAATAGCATCACTTACAGAGACCCAGGGCTTTATCTTACCTGACAGGATTAAAGTAATACACGTAAGGGAACAAAGAGGGTTGTTACCTTATAAAGCATCATTGGAGAGGAGACAATTAACTGAACCTTAACTGCTGGGGGGAGCGGTTTGAATAAAAAGAGAGCAATTATTTTAAACACTGCCATCATCTTCAGTTTTTTTTTGGTATCCCTGCGGCTGGCGGACCTGATGATTCTCAACCATGAACGTCTCTCAGAGAAGGCTAAGCTGCAACATGTAAAAGTCAAAGACATCCAGGTGAGAAGGGGGATGATATTCGACAGACGGGGCAGGGAGCTTGCATTGAACATTGAAATGGAATCTCTATATTGTGATCCTGAAAAATTAATCCTGGATGAAAAAGAATTAAAAAGGCTTTCAGCTGTAATGTCAAAAGAGCCCAAGGTTATCCTTTCGAAGATCCCGGCTGATGGGAGATTTGCATGGTTGGGAAGGAAAATAGAACCTGATACTGTAGAAAGGGTTAGAAAACTTAATATTGAAGGTCTGGATTTTCTGACCGAGGCAAAAAGATTTTATCCCAAAGGAAGGCTCGCTTCGCACATTCTCGGTTTTGTCGGTATAGATAACCAGGCGCTTGGAGGCGTTGAGCTAAAATACGACAGATATATGATGACCAGCGGTGGAAAGGTGTTTTTTGAGAGAGATGCAGGTGGTAATACACTTTCATCAGGAGTTGATATGGAGGCAGAAGGTAATGACATTGTTCTCACGATTGACGAAGGGCTCCAGTATCTCGTTGAAAAAGAGATAGACGAGGCTTTGAAGAAATGGAAGGCTTCTGCTGCATCAGTAATTATGATGGACCCTTATACAGGTGAAATATTGGCTCTTGCCAACAGGCCGACATATGACCCTAACAACGCCGGGATTGCGAATGATTCCGAAAGGAGAAACAGAGCTATAACTGATTGTTATGAGCCGGGTTCGACATTCAAGATTATTGTAGGTGTTGCTTCGCTTGAGGAGAAGATAGCAAAACCCGATAAGTTGTTTGACGTAAGTAAAGGTTATATAGAAGTTGGAGGCCTGACTATTCACGATGCCCATAAACATGGGGTTCTGACATTCAAGGAGATTTTTCAGAAATCTTCAAATGTTGGCGCTATTACTCTCGGCATGAGGCTGGGAAAGGACAGGATATATAAATATGCTAAACTCTTGGGTTTTGGCGAGAAGACCGGGATAGACTTGCCGGGTGAAGTCTCAGGATGGATATACCCGCCTGAAAGGTGGTCTGGAACGTCTATCGGTGCGATATCAATAGGACAAGAAGTAGCAGTAACACCGCTTCAGGTGCTCAGGGCGTATTCTGCAATTGCCAATGGAGGATTTCTTGTCAGACCTCATATTGTTTCTAAGATAATTTCACCTGATAGTCAGATGATTGCTTCAGTAAGTGATAAGAATATGAATCGTGTAATTTCTGTCAGGACAGCGAGTATATTTAAAAACATATTAGAAAGTGTAGTAGAAGAAGGCGGAACGGGTACAAGTGCATCTGTAAAAGGTAATAGGGCTGCAGGCAAGACAGGAACAGCACAGCTTATAAATCCAGCGACAAAGAGATATTCGAAAGAGAAATATATCAGTTCATTTGTAGGTTTTGTACCGGCTGACAACCCAAGGATTGCAATGATTGTAGTTATCTATGAACCTAAGGGCCAGATTTACGGGGGGGTTGTGGCTGCGCCTGTTTTCAGGGAAATTTCCAATCAGGCGCTATCATATCTTGATATACCAATGGAGGATATCTCTAATGAAGAAAACATATTGGTGTCCAGATGAAACTCGGGGAAATTCTTGAGGATTGCGATTTTATTGATCATATGAAACTTGACAGGATAAAAGTTAAAAACTCTGATTTATTGTCCAGGTGGTTAGCCTGTAGAGACTCAGATCCTAAATCAGCTGCAGATTCGCTGGCTGATTTGGATATCTCAGGTGTAGCTTACGATTCACGAAAGGTTAAAGAAGGATACCTTTTTGTAGCTATTGCAGGTGAAAAATATGATGGACATGACTTTATCGGAGATGTGATTAAAAAAGGCGCGGTCGCAGTAGTAGGTGAAAAAGAGCTTGGAGAGACTGAAAGCAGGTATATAGGTGTCAAAAACAGCAGAAAGGCGCTCGCCTGTATTGCCAATAATTTTTATGAAAAGCCTTCAGAGAGTCTAGCTCTGATAGGCGTAACCGGCACTAACGGAAAGACAACGACAACTTATATTCTTAAATCTATACTTGAGTCGTGGGGAAAAAGAGTTGGACTGATCGGCACAATACAATACATGATAAATGACAGAACATACCCTGCACTGCATACAACACCTGAGTCCCTTGAATTTCAGGGCTTGTTAAAGGACATGCTCCTGTCAGGATGCACACATGTTATCTCAGAGGTTTCTTCTCATGCCCTTGCGCAGTTCAGGGCTGACAGGGCTGAGTTTAATGTATCACTATTTACAAATTTTACCAGAGACCATCTGGACTTTCATAAGACCATGGAGGATTATTACAGGGCAAAGGAAAGATTGTTTATGGAGCTTCTTGATAATTACGGGACCGCTGTAATAAACCTTGATGATCCGTATGGGAAAAGACT
>MHEF01000064.1:30673-31370 GCA_001805125.1 Nitrospirae bacterium RBG_13_39_12 | reverse complement strand
TGACTTACGGGATAGAGACAGCTGCAGATATTGTCGCAGGTGATATTGATAATTCATTTCAGGGATTAAGGTTTAAGATATCATTCCGGGGCAGGAGTTACCGGATCTCATCATATCTAATAGGGTTACCTAATGTATATAATATAATGTCTGCAGTTGGTGCATCAATCGCGATTGGGGTCCCCTGGCAGACAGTCCTCGATGGCGTAGCAGAGACAGGTAATATTAAAGGCAGGTTCGAAAAAGTTGACCTGGGTCAGAGTTTCATCTGTATGGTTGACTATGCCCATACAGAAGATGCCCTCGAAAGGCTGATATGTACTGCGAGAGAATTTATCTTACCCCCCCATCCCCCCCTTACTAAGGGGGGGAATAGGGGGGGGCGCGTTATTACAGTCTTCGGTTGCGGAGGGGACAGGGATCACGGTAAGAGACCGGGGATGGGTGCTGTGGCAACGGGACTCAGTGACTTTGTATTTATAACATCTGATAATCCGAGGTCTGAAGAACCGCTAAATATTATTAAAGAGATCGAAGCTGGAGTAGTAAACAAAAACTATCTCACGGAACCTGACAGAGAAGAAGCTATCAGAAAAGCAGTCAATATGGCAGATCATGGTGATATGGTTCTTGTTGCAGGCAAAGGGCATGAAGATTACCAGGAGATTAAAGGCATAAGGTACAGTTTTAATGACAG
>MHEF01000064.1:30380-30597 GCA_001805125.1 Nitrospirae bacterium RBG_13_39_12 | reverse complement strand
AAGAGATAATGGGGATTTTAATACTCGAAGACATAATTGCAGCAACAGGCGGAAAGGTCATCTATGCAGATTCTGATGACTTTACAGGTGTGTCCATTAATTCAAGGACCATAGATAAAGGGGAGTTATTCATTGCACTCAGGGGCAGGAGATTTGACGGGCATGATTTTCTCAAACAGGCATTGGATAAAGGAAGCGGCGCCATTGTGAACTTTAC
>MHEF01000064.1:26479-30372 GCA_001805125.1 Nitrospirae bacterium RBG_13_39_12 | reverse complement strand
AGCATTTAAAAGGGAAGACAATGATTTGTGTAAATGACACACTGAAGGCCCTTCAGGGAATTGCGCGTTATATACGTTTGAAGATGGACATCCCGGTTGTCGGCATAACAGGTTCCAATGGTAAGACAACGACAAAAGAACTTGTGGCTGAAATTCTGGGAACAGAGTACAGGGTACTGAAAAATATTGGCAATCTGAATAACAATATCGGACTACCCGTGAGTCTTACAAAGCTGAAAGATGACGATGAAATTATTGTGCTTGAAATGGGTGCAAGTGCTCCCGGGGAAATAAGGGAACTGTGTGAGATAGCAATTCCGAATTATGGAGTTTTAACTAATATAAGCCATGCCCATCTCGAGGGATTCAAAGACCTTGAGACAATAAGAAAGACCAAGCTTGAACTCCTGGAGTATGTCAGCGTTGCTGTTGTTAATGCTGATGACCCGTTTATGATGGAGGGAGTTCGCGCGTCCGGGTTTAAAGGTTGGCTGATAAGATACGGGATAAAGAATCCTGCTGAAATCCGCGCTAGTGATGTCAAACTTTATGAAAAGGGTTCAATCTTTAATTTGCATAATGGTGAGAAAAAATCTGTAGAGGTTCATTCAAAAATATCGGGGATGTTCAATATTTACAATATCCTTGCAGCTGTTTCAATAGGCAGCCTGTTTAATATTGATCTGCAGAATATAAAGAATGCGGTCGATTCTTTTGCCGGATTGCCAATGAGGCTGGAAGTAATAGATTTAAACGGGATAAAGGTAATAAATGATGTATATAACGCCAATCCTGTATCGATGGAAGAGGCTGTAAAAGAGCTCGTGAGAATAAGGAGAGGGAGGACAATAGCTGTTCTGGGTGATATGCTGGAGCTGGGCTCGTATGAAGAAGAAGCCCATAGGAAACTCGGCAGATTATTGTCAGATTCTAAGATTGATATTTTTATTGCAGTAGGGCGGCTTATGGGATTTGCTGCATCAGAATTCCGGGGGAATGTTTATAGGGTTCAGAATGCATCAGATGCCCGAAGACTGTTTATCGATATGTGTAAAAAAGGAGATACAGTTTTGATAAAGGGATCGAGAGGAATGAATATGGACAAGGTTACAGCCGATGGCTGATAGAGAGGTGTAGTTGCTTTATATACTTTTATATAATCTGCATGAGTGGTTTTCTCCAATGAATGTCTTCAGGTACATCACATTCAGAACTTCTCTTGCTGTGCTTTCAGCAATGGTGTTTTCTTTGCTGTTGGGGCCGTGGATTATAAATAGGCTGAAGAGATTAAGCATGACGCAACAGATAAGAGATGACGGCCCTAAGACACACATGGGAAAAGCAGGCACTCCCACAATGGGAGGACTGCTTATTATTGTGAGCATACTCCTGTCGGTCCTTATGTGGGGAGACCTCAGGAATATGTATGTATGGATCTTGATTATTTCACTTGTCGGGTTCGGGGGGATAGGTTTATGTGATGACTATCTCAAGATTGCAAAAAAGAATCACAGAGGTCTCAGGGCATACCAGAAGTTCGGGATTCAGATAGGTCTTGCACTTTTAATCGGGCTCTTTCTTTATATGAACCCTAAGGATCCGTATTCAGATGTTTTAATTATCCCATTTTTTAAGAAATGGCTGCTTGATTTCGGATGGCTTTATATACCATTTTCGATAATTGTAATAGTAGGCTCGTCGAATGCAGTTAATCTTACAGATGGGATAGACGGACTTGCTATAGGGCTTGTGGCGGTTGCTGTCCTTGCGAATGGTGTGCTGGTTTATATATCCGGGCATAAAGGTTTGGCACAGTATCTTCAGGTCCTTTATCTCCCCGGAACAGGTGAGCTGACTGTTTTCTGTGGCGCGATGTTCGGTGCCGCACTTGGTTTCCTGTGGTTTAATTCTTATCCCGCGGATGTTTTTATGGGTGACGTGGGTTCTCTTGGATTGGGCGGCTCACTCGGCACACTGGCTGTAATAACTAAACACGAAATAGTCCTTGCAATTGTGGGTGGAATCTTCGTTATAGAGACTTGTTCTGTCATGCTGCAGGTAGCATCATTTAAAATGACAGGTAAAAGGGTGTTTAAAATGGCACCCATTCATCACCACTTTGAGCTAAAAGGGTGGCCTGAACCCAAAGTTATTGTAAGGTTCTGGATTATTGGCATAATGCTTGCTTTATTAAGCCTGGCAACTTTAAAAGTGAGGTGAATATCATGACGGATATACAAAAATCGCTAATTTGCAGACGGAACGTCTTGAAAAGATTCAGGATCTTATTTTTATTTTTTATGGTTGTTGCTTACCTCTTAATTCCTGCTGTTTCCAGTTCTAAAGAAGTTCGTTCCAAGGCAGCAGTTGTCATGGATGCATCAACAGGAAAGATTCTCTATGCGAGGAATCCGAACCTGAAGCTCCCGCCCGCAAGCACAACGAAACTGATTACAGCTATAGTTGTCATAGAAAACAAAGATTTTTCAGATGTTGTAAGGATAAGCAAACGTGCTTCGAAGGTGGCACCCTCAAAAGCCGGGTTTAAGGCCGGCGACAAGGTCACAATCGAGACACTGCTTTATGCTGCCCTCATGAAATCTGCGAATGACGCAGCAGTTGCTCTGGCAGAAGCGGTCTCCGGTTCAGAAGCAAAATTTGTCAGGCTCATGAACAAAAAAGCCATTGAGATAGGAATGAAAAATACTAAATTCAAGAATCCTCATGGCCTCCCTGCTTCCGGCCAATATACAACTGCCTATGATTTGTCAAAAATAATGAGCTATGCACTTAATTATCCCAAACTGAAGGAGATAATAGGAACCCGCGTAGCTAAGGTATTGACCGAAAACGGAGACAGCATATTTCTTAAAAACACGAATAAGCTTTTATGGTACGACGATGACCTTGTCGGGGGAAAGACAGGTTATACCCGCAGGGCAAAACATTGTTTGGTATGCGCTGCTGAACGGGACAGTAACACAATTGTAGTAACTGTACTCGGAAGTCCGAGCAGGAATAACCTCTGGAAAGAATCGGAGACACTCATTGACAAAGGATTTAAGGTGATGAGTAATAAAAATGAGAAAGTAATACATTTTACAAGCACAACTAATGACGCTTTAAAGGTCAAAAAAATATCCTATGATAGCGTGAAATCTGAAACTGTTAGGAAGATAACTGAAAAGGGAAAAATGAAAGCTAAAGTGTTTGTAAAGAAAAAACCGGGTACGAAGAAATTTGTTACAGACAGGAACAGGGGAAAGAAAGTGTACAGGGTTGCAGAAAAAATTGAAAATAGAAATAAAGGATAAGAATGTGACAGTAGTAGGCCTTGCCAGGAGCGGGGTAGGTGCTGCAAAACTGCTTACAAAACTCGGAGCAGAAGTGACGGTAACAGATGTAAAGAGAGAAGACGAACTTAAAGATATAATAGCGAGTCTCAGTCCATCAGTCAGACTTGCACTGGGTGCGCATCCGGAAGATATATTTCTATCAACTGATATTCTGGTTGTCAGCCCAGGTGTCCCCCTTGACATATCACCTATTTTGAATGCAAAGGCTAAAGGCATACCGGTAATCGGAGAGCTTGAACTGGCATATCAGATAATCACAGGTCAGAATTCAGAATTCAGAATCCAGAATCCGGGTTTTAGTAATAATTTACAGTTTCTGGCTGTTACAGGCACAAATGGAAAATCAACGTCAACAGCTTTGCTTGATTTCATGATGAGGGAGAGCGGCTCCAGGACAATGCTGGGAGGGAATATAGGCAATGCATTAACTGAGGAAATCCACAAGAGAATCGGGGAGAATGAGAGTATGGGAACCGGAAAAGCCGCTGTTTCAGATATTGGAGTTGACTGTGTCGTTGCTGAGGTATCGAGCTTTCA
>MHEF01000064.1:16675-26464 GCA_001805125.1 Nitrospirae bacterium RBG_13_39_12 | reverse complement strand
AGACTTCAGACCGAATGTGGCTTCGATACTTAACATATCACCTGACCACCTTGACAGGTATCACTCTTTCGAAGACTACGGGGCTGCAAAGGCAAGGATATTTGAAAACCAGATTGAAGGTGATTTTTTAGTATTGAATCGGGATGACCCCGATACAATGAAAGTCTCAGATATGAAGTTGAACTCGAGAAACAGGAGACCGAATGTATTTTATTTCAGCAGAAAAGAAGAGGTAAAAGGCGTTTATTTTAAAAATAAAATTATTTATTGCAATATCCCTCATCTGTTGTCTGCCGACATAAGGCAATCAAGGCGCCATTTCCCATTAATAAATGCAGAGGATATAAAGATAAAAGGTGTTCATAACCTGGAGAATGCCATGGCTGCTTCAGCCATGGCGCTCCTTGCAGGCTGCAGAATGGATGCAGTTATAGAGTCCCTGAAAAAATTTCCCGGCCTTGAGCACAGACTTGAATTTGTCAGAGAGATAGCCGGAGTCAGATATTTTAACGATTCGAAGGGGACTAATGTTGGTGCTGTAATCAAATCGCTTGAAAGCTTCCCGGGGCAGATTATACTGATCGCAGGAGGCAGGGACAAGGCAGGAGATTTCTCATTATTGAGGCATTTAGTAAAAGAAAAAGTTAAGGCTATTGTTTTGATAGGGGAAGCAAGTGAAAAGATAAAGAACGCACTCGGTGACATTACTGAAACAGCGATGGCCGGAGATTTAAGAGACTCTTTAAATATATCACGCAATATAGCTGAAAATGGCGATGTAGTTTTGCTTTCACCAGCATGCGCCAGTTTTGACATGTTTAAAAATTATGAGGACAGAGGAAGGCAGTTTAAGAAGATAGTAACGGAGATGGGTAATGGGTAAATATGACAAGTGGCTTCTGCTTGGCGCAGTTCTCCTGGTGGGGTTCGGTTCACTCATGATATATAGCTGTACTTCTGTTGTTACGCCGATACTTGCAAAAAAAGGCATTACGGAATTTTATTATTTTAAAAGGCATATATTCACAATTTTTATAGGATTCAGTTTTATGTTTTTAGCCTATAAACTGAAACCTTCTTTTATTAAAAAAATAGCCTTACCCCTTCTGGTTTTTTCTTTTGTATTATTAGTGCTCGTTTTTCTGCCCAGTATAGGTGTTTCAGCGGGAGGCGCCAAGAGATGGATAAGACTATGGCCTTCAACATTTCAACCGTCAGAATTTGTGAAGCTTTCAATGGTCATATTCCTTGCAAAATATATGTCAATGCCCGAATACAGGACGGATAGTTTCATCTCTTTTATAAAACCTGTCCTGATCATGTTAGTATTCCAGGTAGCAATTCTTAAACAGCCCGACTTTGGAGCAGCTATGAGTCTGGCATTCCTCACATTCGCAATGCTTTTTCTATCCGGGTCAAAGATCAGATACATCGCATCACTTTCAGTGTTTGCAATACCGGTAATAATCAAACTCCTTATGGAACCATATCGCCTCAGGAGACTAACATCATTTCTTGACCCATGGGAGGATGCCCGCGGTGGCGGATTTCAGCTGGTGCAGTCTTTTATCGCACTTGGCAGTGGCGGCATAACAGGTATAGGTCTTGGAAGTTCCAAACAGAAATTATCTTACCTCCCTGAATCCCATACTGATTTCATATTTTCTATTATCGGTGAAGAGTTTGGATTTATAGGTTTGTCAGTTGTAATAGCACTTTTTGTGTTTTTGTTTATCAGAGGGATATCTATTGCAAACAGGGCAAAAGATGAGTTTGTCTATTACCTGGCAATAGGGCTTTCGCTGATGATATCCCTGCAAGCGCTTGTAAATTTTGCAGTTGCTACAGGCCTGATGCCCACAAAGGGTTTGCCCTTGCCGTTTATAAGTTACGGCGGGTCGGCTCTCCTTGTGAATATGATCGCTATCGGGACACTGCTCAGCATATCAAGAGGTGAGCAGATAAGTCCTGCTTTATATGATAAAGAAACAGTTAAGAGAAAAAGGGCCAGAAGAAATGTGTATTTTAACAAGAAAAATCAAAGCTGATGGGAAGCGGAACTCAGAGTATTTTTCATATGTTGTCTGTCATCGGAGTTCTGTTAACCATATTCTGTTGCCTGTTTTATGAAGGTGATGATAGCAGGTGGAGGGACAGGAGGACATCTCTTCCCGGGTCTGGCAGTTGCCGAGGAGCTCAAAAATAGAGATGAAACTATAGAGATGACATTCGTTGGAACGGAGCACGGAATAGAGGCAAGGGTAGTACCGAGGGAAGGATATTCAATAAGGTTTTTAAGGGCAGAGGGTTTGGTTGGTGTTTCTATTATTAAAAAGATAAAGGCAATAGTGAAGACACTTTTATCGTTTGCTGATTCTTTAAATATTATCAAGACGGTGAGACCCGATATTGTTATTGGTGTAGGGGGTTATGCATCAGGGGCGACTGTGCTTACTGCATTTCTTAATTCGATACCGACCATGATACTGGAACAGAATTCCATACCGGGCCTGACTAATAAAATTCTTGGGAAATTCGTAAGGACGATTTGCATAACTTATCAGGACAGTATCTCATTCTTTCCGAAAGGAAAGACTTTTCTAACGGGAACTCCGATCAGGATGAAAGTACTCAAAGGCAGCATAGAATCTGCCTACCGGCTTTTTTCAATGGATAGGGATTTGTTTACAGTATTTGTATTCGGAGGGAGTTCAGGTGCGAGAAGTATAAACACAGCGTTTGCTGATGCCCTTAATTATATGTATGACCTCAGGGATAAGATACAGTTTCTTCATCAGACAGGTGTGAAAGATTATGAAGTTGTCAGAGAGGCTTATAGAAAAGGAGGATTCAGGGGAACAGTCACCCCATTCATATATCAAATGGGTGAAGCATATGCTGTTGCTGATTTAGTAATCTCAAGAGCAGGAGCAACAACACTTGCAGAGTTGACAGCTTTGGGGAAGCCGGCAATATTAATCCCTTATCCATATGCTGCCGGGCACCACCAGGAATTGAATGCCAGGAAACTTTACGAAATGGGTGCTGCCAGAATGATACTCAACAGTGAACTTAAAGGAGAATCCCTTGCGTATAACATAAGAGATCTGTACATGAATGAGACGGCAAGGACAGAGATGCAAAAAAACAGCATGGCACTCGGAAGACCGGAAGCTGGTGCTAAAGTGGTTGATATAGTGATGAGCCTTGTAAAACAGTCATCCGCCTCAGGCGGAGTTGTTAATTACCGGGCAAAGGAGAGAAAAGGGTAGTGTTTGAGAGATACAGGGTTATACATTTTGTCGGAATAGGCGGTATCGGAATGTCAGGGATAGCTGAGTTGCTTCATAACCTCGGCTATAAGGTAACAGGTTCAGATTTAAGAGATTCAGAGACAATTGTAAAACTGAAAGAGTTGGGAATAAAGATATATATCGGCCATAAGGCAGAGAATATAGATGATGCCTATGTATTGGTCATATCCTCTGCGATTTCAGGTGATAATCCAGAGGTGAAGGAGGCGAGGAACAGGAAAATACCTGTGATACCTCGTGCAGAGATGCTTGCAGAGCTGGCAAGACTGAAATACGGGATTCTTGTTGCAGGCGCACATGGCAAGACGACAACTACATCCTTAATATCAACCACACTTGCCTGTGGCGGGTTTGATCCCACAGTTGTCATAGGCGGAAGGCTGAAAGCAACAGGCAGTAATGCAAGACTGGGTCAGGGAGAATTCCTTGTGGCAGAGGCTGATGAAAGTGACGGGTCTTTTCTTAAGCTTTCTCCGACAATTGCAGTTGTCACAAACATTGACAGGGAACATATGGATTTCTTCAAGACACTTGATTCATTAAAAGAGGCATTTTTAGCTTTTATAAATAAAATTCCATTCTATGGAGTGTCAATAATTTGTATTGAGAATGAACACCTTCGGGGGCTTCTGCCATTTATTCACAGAAGATACGTCACATACGGTCTGAATGATGAGGCAGAGCTTTATGCAAAGAATATCATGAAAGATTTTATGTCTGTACGCTTTGAAGTGGTTTATAAAGGGGAAAGCATTGGTGATTTCGATGTCCCTGTCCCCGGCGTACATAATGTCCTTAACTGCCTGGCTGCAATAGGTGTGGCATTAATTCTGAAAATGGATGTGTCGATAATTAAAGATGCGCTGAAAGGGTTCAGCGGGATACAGAGACGGTTCGAGTTCAAGGGAGAGGTGAACGATATAAAGGTCTATGATGATTATGGGCACCACCCTGCGGAGATAAAGGCAACGCTCAAAGCGGCAAAGGAAGGACTGATAATAAAAAATCAGAAAGCAGGAAACAGGAGTCAGAAATGTGGGAAATTGGTTGTTCTTTTCCAGCCTCACAGGTATTCAAGAACAAAAGACCTGATGGATGATTTTTCAGGTTCCTTTAATGATGCTGATTCACTTGTTCTTCTTGATATTTATTCTGCAGGGGAAAAACCTGTTGAAGGCGTAAGCTCAGCAGACCTGATCGAGAAGATAAAAAAGACAGGTAATAACAACGCTTTTTACGTGAGGGATAGAGAGGATGCAGTATCACATATAATCTCGCATATGCATAGAGGCGATATGCTGCTGACCCTCGGAGCAGGTGATGTATGGAAAGCAGGCGATGAGATACTTAAAAGGTTAAAAACCGAGGGAGCAGGATGAACAACCAGGTTAAAGATGGAAAAACCAGGGAGATATTTTCCGAAAGCCTCTTTAAAGGTGAAGTAAGATTCATGGAACAGATGAGTTTGCATACATCACTGAGGATAGGAGGACCTGCAGATGTATTTGCTGTACCTGAAGACATTCTTTCGCTCAGAAACATGCATGCCAGCCTGAAAAGGAATCAAATACCGTGTTTGCCTCTGGGCGGCGGAACGAACATTTTAGTGAGAGACGGAGGGATAGAAGGGGTTGTCATATCTTTCAAGTCTTTTAAAAAGATTGAAATCCTGAGTGAAGACGATAATTATGTGAATTTATCTGTTGAAGCAGGGACTCCTCTGCAGAGACTCGTTAGATTTTCTGCTGAAAACGGCTTTGCAGGAATAGAAGGTCTTGCAGGGATACCCGGCTCATTCGGTGGAGCTGTCTGTGGCAATGCAGGTGCATTCGGCTATGAAATAAAAGATGTCCTCGTCTCGCTGGCGATATTGGATTATGAAAGTAATATCAAGAACTATAAGGCAGAAGGAATAGATTTCGGATACAGGAAGTCAGGAATTTTACCTGGTGAAATTCTAATCAGTGCTGAAATAACACTTAAGAAGGATAGAAAGGACAATGTTCTTGCAAGAATTGAGGGTTTTTTGAGCAAGAAGCGCGAGAAGCAGCCTGTATGGGAACCATCTGCCGGCTGTGTGTTTAAAAACCCTCCGGGATTATCCGCAGGGAAGCTGATAGATGAAGCGGGGTGCAAAGGAATGAGAATCGACGGGGTAGAGGTCAGCAGCATACATGCTAATTTCTTTGTAAATAAAGGAAAGGCAACTGCCTTTGATTTTATAAGGCTTATGGAAGAAGTTGCACATAAGGTCAGGGAGAAGTTCGGTATTTTGCTTGAGCCGGAGATAAGAATAGTCGGGAGAGAGAGTGTTAACTGACAAACGCGTAGGTGTTTTAATGGGCGGGACATCAGCCGAGAGAGAAATATCTCTGAAAAGCGGAGCTGCAATTTATAGCGCTTTAAAAGGGTTAGGGTATAATGCAGTGGATATAGATGCCGGCCCTGATGTTTGCATTGCACTGAGCAGGGAAAAGATAGAGATAGCATTTCTTGCACTCCATGGAGGACATGGAGAAAATGGCTCTGTACAGGGCATGCTCGAAGTTCTCGGGATACCATATACAGGGTCAGGGGTGCTTGCATCTGCCCTTGCGATGGACAAGGAAGCCTCAAAAAAGGTATTTGTCTATCATAACATCCCTGTACCACCGTTCATAATCCTGAATCGCCAATCATCCTCCCCGTCTCCGTTCCCGTCTTTTAACTTGCCCTGGGTTGTGAAGCCTGCAACTGAGGGGTCAAGTGTAGGGGTCAGCATTGTGAGGGATAAAGCAAAGTTTGAAGAGGCATTAGAGAAAGCCTTTTCATACAGTTCAAGGGTAATCCTGGAGAAATATATCGGGGGTAAAGAGGTTCATATAGGGATACTGAATGACAGGGTATTGGGTGGAGTTGAAGTAAGGCCATCTCTTGAATTTTACAATTACAAGGCAAAATATACTCCTGGTCTTACAGAGTACATACTCCCGCCGGAAATAAACAAGGGAGCTTATGAAAAGGCAAAGGAAGCTGCTTTTTCTGCTCATGTTGCCTTGGGTTGTAAAGGTGCCACCAGGATGGATTTGAGAATTGATACAGAAGATAATCCCTATGTGCTGGAAGTTAACACTATTCCAGGCATGACTGAGACGAGCCTGCTTCCAAAAATAGCAAGTCTTGCGGGTTTTGACTTTCCCTCATTAATAGAAGAGATAATCAGAGGTGCTGTCAATGAAGGCCAATAGATTCAAGAAAGCCGGCAGAAAGATAAACATATTGAAGAAGTTTAAAAAGATTGCTGTTTTTGCGTTCATCTTTTTAAACATAATGGTTATGTATATTTTTATTGATGCACATGCGATAAGCTCGATATTCCCGTTAAAACAAGTTGTATTTATTGGCAACACGCACCTGACAGATGATGAACTGAAAATTCTTGCGGGCATTAATCTGAATGAAAGTCTGATCGCTATTTCAAATAAACAGTTAAGCCAGAATCTGCTCAAATCCCCGTGGATTAAGTCTGTAAGTGTCAGAAAAGAACTTCCTGAGACACTCGCATTGACAATAGAGGAAGCAGCACCGTTTGCACTTCTTGATATGAACGGCCATCTTTTTCTGGTAGATGAAAGAGGCAAGCTTCTCGAAGAACTCGAAGGTGATTCGATACCTTTTCTGCCGGTTATCACCGGGGATCCTTTTAAAGAGAGGGAGGGATTTTCAGAGGCTCTTAACCTTGCAAGGTTAATGAATGACAAGGGGTTTTCATCAGAAATGGATTGCATTGAAATAAATGTAAGAAAACCTCATGAATTGTCTGTGACGATGGACGGGACTGTTGTAAAAATAGGTTCCGGAAAATACGAAGAAAAACTTAAAAGGCTGGTTGAATTGGAAGAAGAGATAAAAGACAGGGAAATTTCTGTTGATTATATAGATTTAAGATTTGAAGACAAGGCAATTGTGAAACCTATAACCGGAGAAGAGGTAGTCAAGTGAAGAGAGGAAACATTATTGTTGGTCTTGATGTGGGTACTACAAAGATTTGCGCAGTAGTCGGTTCAATAATGGATGGTGATTTGGAAATACTCGGCGTAACTACATCTGCTTCATCAGGGCTGAGAAAGGGTGTAGTCGTAAACATAGAGTCAACAGTTGAATCAATAAAAAATGCTGTTAAAAACGCAGAAACTTTGACTGGCGTTGAGATAAGCACTGTGAACATCGGGATCGCAGGTGGTCATGTAAAAGGTTTTAACAGCTATGGTGCTGTAGGGATCAGGAGCAAAGAAGTAGGACAGGTGGATATAGAACGCGTAATAGATTCAGCAAAAGCTGTGTATGTGCCGCTTGACAGGGAAGTGCTCCACGTCATTCCTACAGGCTATACCCTTGATGGTCAGAATGGTATCAAAGACCCTATAGGAATGATGGGGGTAAGGCTTGAGGCAAAGGTTTATATAGTAACAGGGGCTGTTACATCGGTACAGAACCTGCTTAAATGCTGTGAAAAAGTCGGCCTTGAGGTTGTTGATATAGTTTTTGAACCCCTTGCATCAGCTGAGGCTATTCTAACAGAAGATGAAAAAGAACTCGGTGTTGCGATTATAGATATAGGCGGCGGCACGACAGACATCATTATTTATAAGGACGGCTGGTTAAGGCATACGTCTGTTCTTGCTGTTGGAGGAAACCATTTCACAAATGATGTTGCTGTTGGTCTGAGGGTGTCAGTGTCTGAGGCTGAAAGAATTAAAAAGAGCTTCGGGTTTGCAACAGCTGCTTTAGTGAACGACTCGGAAGAGATAGATATTGTTCAGGCAGGAACGGGCAGGAAGATATTACGCAGGTGCGTTTCAGAGATTATACAGCCGAGGACTGAGGAACTGCTGGAATTAATAAAAAGTGAACTCGTTTCCTGCTCGGGTTACGATCTGGCATCAACGGGTGTTGTCCTCACAGGCGGCGGTTCGCTGCTCAAGGGACTTGACAGGATGGCAGAAGCGATATTAGGACTCCCCGCAAGGATAGGCTTTCCCAAAGGTGTAAAAGGTTGCAGCGATATTATAAATAATCCAATGTACGCCACGGGGCTGGGCCTTGTGCTTTACGGTTTAGAAACAGAATCAAACAGGGTATTTTACTCTGATGCTTTTACAGGGATATTTGGAAAGATGAAGGATTGGGTAAAAGGAATTTTTAGATAAAAAAAGGAGGGACATATGATGTTTGAGATTCAGGAAATCAGGGGACAGAAGGCGAAGATAAAGGTTGTTGGTGTCGGAGGTGCAGGAGGCAATGCTGTCAATAATATGATAGCATCGAACCTCCATGGAGTTGAATTTATAGCTGTTAACACAGATATGCAGGCACTCGAGACCTCTTTAGCGACTGTTAAAGTGCAGATCGGCGATAACCTTACGAGAGGACTGGGAGCAGGTTCTGATCCCCAGATAGGGAAGAACGCAGCGCTGGAGGACCGGTCGGCAATTGCTGAAAACCTGGAAGGCTCTGACATGGTTTTTATAACAGCCGGCATGGGCGGCGGTACCGGCACAGGTGCCGGGCCTGTAATTGCAGGTATTGCCAAGGAACTCGGTGCAATTACGGTTGCGGTTATTACCAAGCCGTTTTTCTATGAAGGAAAGATTAGATGGATGAATGCAGAGCAGGGTATAAAAGAACTCCGGAAAAATGTGGACACTATTATTGTGATCCCGAATGACAGGATAGGTCTGGTTGTTGAGAAGGGAACACCTCTGCTTAAGTCGTTTGCAATAGCCAATGATGTTTTAAAGCAGGCAGTTCAGGGAATATCTGACATAATCCTGATTCCCGGTCTGATTAACGTTGACTTTGCCGATGTCAGGACGATTATAGAAGATAAGGGCCGCGGAGTTATGGGAATCGGGTCAGGAAAGGGTGAAGGCGGAGCGATCGAAGCTGCTAAAAAGGCAGTATCGAACCCGCTGCTTGAGGAATCCTCGATTGAAGGTGCAAAAGGGATTCTTATAAATATAACCGGCGGCTTTGAACTTTCATTGAACGACGTTCAGGATGCAGCTTCCTTCATATATGACTCTGCTCATGAAGAGGTGCACCTCATTTTCGGTGCTGTTATAGATCCTGAGATCGGCAATGAGGTAAGAGTAACTTTAATCGCAACTGGTTTTGGTGATCAGAAAGAGAAAGTAGAACTGCCGCAGATAAAGAAGTGGGCTCCTGTTAAGCAGCCTGTCAGTTTTAAAGGTTCGGATAGAATTTTGTCAAAGAATCTGGCAAATGATTACGGTATGAAAGGGGTGTCTACAGACATTATGTCGTATGAAGACCATATTGATATGCCTGCGTTTTTAAGGAAGGCGCCCCAGAAAGAAATTTAATCTTCCCCCCACAGAGGGGCTTCCCCCCCTGGAAGCCCCTCTCCCCCCCTTAGTTTTTAAATTATCATTAAACCGAAGAATGAAGTCTAACTTCATTCTTCGGTTTAATG
>MHEF01000064.1:14820-16652 GCA_001805125.1 Nitrospirae bacterium RBG_13_39_12 | reverse complement strand
GACCCCTATTTTTGCTATTTATTGTGCTTTTGGGCTTCACTCACTCGCACCTCCGCCCAACACCTTATAGAGTGTCACCAGATTGGTGAGCCGGGAGAGGCGAACAGCGATCAGACCCTGCTGTGCGCCATAGAGCGAGCGCTGTGCATCAAGAACACTCAGGTAGCTGTCGATCCCGCTTTTGTATCGCAAATCCGAGAGGCGATAGCTCTCGGCAGTTGCTTCCACAAGAGACTGTTGTGCCGCCATTTGATCCCCCAGGGTTCCCCGCTGGGCCAGGGCATCGGCAACCTCTCTGAAGGCTACCTGGATCGCCTTCTCGTACTGGGTCAATATGATTTCACTATCCACTTTACTTGCATCCAGGGCAGACCACGTGCGAGAATCAAAAACCGGCATAATTATCTGCGGCTCAAAACTCCACGTACCCGAGCCGGATTTGAATAAGCCGGACAGTTCGTTACTCGCAGTTCCAATTGCGCCGGTAAGAGAAATACGGGGGAAGAATGCCGCCCGTGCCACACCGATATTGGCGTTGGCAGCCTTGAGCTGGTTCTCTGCCTGAAGGATGTCGGGGCGGCGTTGCAGAACCTCTGCAGGCAATCCCGGAGAAATATCCTGCAACATCGTTATCGTATTCAGCTCTGTTGGCAAAAGCCCATCCGGAACCGGTGAGCCGACCAGCAGCGTCAGTGCGTTCTCGTCTCCTGCTACTATGGCAGTGTAACGGGAAATATCTACCCGTGCCGTATCCACGCGGGTTTGTGCCTGACGGAGATCAAGCTCGGACGAGGCTCCGACTTCGCAGCGGCGCCGGATTAGATTGTAAGTAGCTTCCTGTGCTTTCAGAGTCTCCTGCGCCAGCCTTAATAACTCGCGGTCAGCAGCCAGAGTCATGTAGGTGTTCGCAACTTCGGCCATCAAACTGATCTGTGCGCTGCGACGGGCCTGTTCCGTCGCTAAATATTCTTGAAGCGCCGCATCTTTCAGACTGCGAATACGGCCAAAAAAGTCAATTTCCCATGAGCTGATGCCCAGGTTGACACTGTATTGTTCAGTTGTCCTCGGTTCCCCGGACTGCAAAAGATCTGAAGAACTGCGCTTTTTGCTTGCAATCCCTGTAGCATCGACTGTCGGCAGAAGTTCGGCTCGTTGAATGCCGTACAATGCGCGGGCCATTTCAACATTCAAGGCGGCAAGCCGCAAATCCCGGTTGTTGTTCAGGGCCATCTCAATGACTTGTTGCAGTTTTGTGTCGGTGAAAAATTCCTGCCACCTCAGTTCAGGTGCTGTCGGAGCGCAGGCCTCACCCTTGGTTTCATTGTACGCAGGGCCGCTCGGCCAGACAGCAGGGACGGGCGCTTCAGGCCTCGTGTATTCCGGGGCCAGCGTGCATCCTCCCAGAAATATGACAATCCCAACAATTAAAAGAAAAAGGTTTTTATTCATCTCGTTGATCTCCTGATGGATTTATCTCAGCGCTCCCGGTTGCTTCAGGCTTCCTATGTTTGCCAAAGGTTTTTTCGATCACCACATAGAAGAGTGGTGCAAATATGGTCACCAGAAAAGTCGAAGTCACCACACCACCAAGCACCGCCGTGCCGATGGCCTTTTGCGCGCCTGCTCCCGCCCCGTCTGCAAACGCCAGCGGCAGAACGCCGAACCCGAAGGCCAGCGAGGTCATGACGATAGGACGCAACCTCAGTTTTGCTCCTTCCAAAGTCGCTTCGATCAGGCCCATTCCCTCTTCCACACGGGTCTTGGCGAACTGGACAATCAGGATGGCATTCTTGGTTGTCAGGCCGAGGGTAGTCAGCAGCCCTATCTGGAAA
>MHEF01000064.1:12136-14806 GCA_001805125.1 Nitrospirae bacterium RBG_13_39_12 | reverse complement strand
CAAGCCGCGAAATGTTGAGCCAACCACGCCGCCGATTACCCCAAGGGGGAGAGCAAGCAGGATTGAAATAGGAATGGGCCAGCTTTCATAGAGTGCCGCCAGGCACAGAAAGATTACCAGGATCGAAAAAGCATACAGAGGGGCCGTCTGGGCACCGGCCTGCCGCTCCTGATAGGAAAGCCCGGTCCAGTCAAAACCGATTCCCTGCGGCAGCTTCCGGACAAATCCTTCCATGGACTGCATTGCCTCACCGGAACTTCGTCCCGGAGCAGCTTCGCCCTGGATGTTCAGGGACGGAAAGCCATTGAAGCGCTCCAGTTTCGGCGAACCTAAAGTCCAGTGTCCTGACGCAAAGGAAGAAAAAGGGACCATCTTTCCTGCGTTATTGCGCACATAGAGTTTTTCCAGATCCTGGGGCAGCATGCGGTAAAGAGCATCCGCCTGAGCATAGACCCGTTTCACCCGTCCGCCCTGGATGAAGTCATTGACATACGCACTGCCGAAAGCAGCCGAGATAGTATTATGGATTGAGGTGATGGGTATACCCAAGGCCCCGGCCTTTTCCCAGTCAACGTCAACCCGGTATTCTGGCACGTCTTCCAGACCGTTAGGCCTGACCTTCGTCAATATCTTGTCCTGTGCAGCCATACCAAGAAGTTGGTTGCGTGCCGCCATAAGCTCAACGTGGCCCAACCCGCCACGGTCAAGCAACTGAAAATCAAAACCCTTAGCCATGCCCAATTCCACAACAGCTGGCGGCGGAAAGGCAAATACCATGGCGTTACGGATCTTCGAAAATTCCCCCATGGATCTTCCGGCCACAGCGCCAACCTTCAGTGCCGGCCGGTCGCGGAGTTCCCATTCCTTAAGCTTGACGAATGCCATTCCCGCATTCTGTCCACGGCCGGAGAAATTTATGCCGGAAATCGCCATACAGGATTCCACTGCATCTTTTTCATGCTCCAGAAAATAGTCTTTGACCCCTTCCATGACCTTCTTGGTCTGCTCCAGTGTAGAGTTTGCCGGAAGCATGGCCTGCACAAGCAGGATTCCCTGATCTTCATCCGGGAGATAGGCGGTGGGCATTCGTTGAAACAGGAATCCCATTGCCGCCACGATCACAAGAAATATGACTACGTAGCGGATTTTTTTGGAGAGGGATTGACCAACCTGTTTCAGATACAGGTCTCTGCCCTGAAAAAAGATGCGGTTAAACCATCGGAAAAACGGTCGCAGGAACTTTAACCCTGTCTCCGCCGGTTCATGCCCCTTGGGCACGGGTTTGAGAAATGATGCGCATAACACCGGCGTCAGGATAAGGGCCACCACCACCGAAAGGAGCATGGCAGCAATTATGGTTACGGAGAACTGACGGTAGATGACTCCCGTTGACCCGGCGAAAAACGCCATCGGTCCGAAGACCGCCGAGAGCACCAGCCCGATGCCGATTAGTGCACTGGTGATCTGGTCCATGGATTTGCGGGTGGCCTCTATGGGTGAAAGCCCTTCCTCTCTCATGATCCTCTCTACGTTCTCTACCACTACAATGGCGTCGTCCACCAGAAGACCGATGGCCAGCACCATGGCGAACATGGTCAGCATATTTATAGAGAACCCGAAAAGCCCCAGCACCGCGAATGTTCCCAGGATTACCACCGGCACAGCGATGGTCGGGATCAAAGTGGCACGCATGTTTCCCATGAACAGAAACATCACCAAAAAAACAAGCAGAATCGCTTCGAAAAGGGTCTTGACCACTTCATTGATGGCTACCCTGACAAAGGGTGTAGTGTCGTAGGGATAAATGACCTTCATGCCTGAGGGGAAGAAATGGCTCATCTCTTCCATCTTGGCCCTTATTGCATTGGCCGTATCCAGGGCATTGGCGCCGGCTGCCTGCCGGATGGCAAGGGCAGCGGAGGGTTTGCCATTGTAATAGGCTTCAATATCGTAAGATTCGGTTCCGAGCTCTGTTCGTCCCACATCCTTGACCCGCACAATAGATCCGTCCGGGTTGGTGCGAACAGGAATGGCAGAAAACTCATCAGGCGTTTTGAGCAGGCTCTGAACGATGATTGAGGCGTTCAACCGCTGGCCTTTGACCGCCGGAGCTCCGCCAAACTGTCCCGCGGATACCTCAACGTTGTATGCACGCAGTGCTGTAATCACATCATGAACCGTCATCTGGTAATCGGTCAGCTTGTCGGGGTTCAGCCAGATGCGCATGGAATACTGGCTGCCGAAAACTTCAACCTCACCAACCCCCGGTACACGCGAGAGCACTTTCTCGAGATTGGATTGGGCGTAGTCCCGTAAATCATTCCCGTCCATGCTCCCGTCCTCCGAGATAAGGCCAACAAGCAAGAGGTAGTTTCTTGTGCTTTTACTCACCTTCACGCCCTGGCGCTGCACAACCTCCGGCAGGCTCGCCATAGCAAGCTGAAGCTTGTTCTGCACCTGGGCCCAGGCGAGGTCCGGATCGGTTCCCGGGGTAAAGGTCAGCTCAACGCGGGCTGCACCTGCTGAATCACTGCTGGCAGAGAGATACAGCATATTATCGAAACCGGTCATCTTTTGCTCGATAATCTGCGTCACGCTGTTTTCGACAGTTTCCGCCGAGGCCCCTGGATAAAATGCAGTGATAGCGATGGAGGGAGGAGCGATGGGAGG
>MHEF01000064.1:11365-12103 GCA_001805125.1 Nitrospirae bacterium RBG_13_39_12 | reverse complement strand
CAAGCCCGCCACCATAAGGATGATGGCAATGACCCAGGCGAAGACAGGACGATCCAGGAAGAATCTTGATAACATCACGCGCCTCCGTTATTTGGATTTTGCGGCTGGCTGGGCCGTATTCTCAGGGTTAGCAACATCCTTCCGACCGTCATCAAAAGGAACAACTTTAACGGAAGCGCCCGGCCTCACTTTTTGCATCCCCTCGACGATTACGCTGTCCCCTTGTGCAATGCCTGATGAAACCAGCCATTTATCTCCGATGGTGCGGTCTACAGTAAGCATTCGCAGTTGTACTTTCCCGTCAGTATCTACAATCAGCGCTATGGGATTCCCCTTTGGATCCCGTGACACAGCCTGCTGGGGGACCAGGAGAGCCTGTTTATTGACGCCCTCTTTTATCACAGCCCGTACAAACATGCCCGGCAGCAGAACACCTTTCGGATTAGGGAAGATAACTCGCAGGATTACAGAACCGGTTGACGGATCTACCGTGACGTCGCGAAACTGCAAGGTTCCTTCCAAAGGATATTCTGTGCCGTCATCGAGGATTATCTTAACCTTGTTCTGGTTCTTCGATTCGTATTTGAGGCGGCCTTCCTCAAGGCGCCGCTGTAATCGCAGCAACTCTGCTGTAGATTGTGGAACATCTACATAAATGGGATCCAGTTGTTGAATGGTAGCCAGGGCTGTTGGCTGATGAGCTGTCACCAGCGCCCCTTCTGTAACGTTGGATATGCC
>MHEF01000064.1:11034-11306 GCA_001805125.1 Nitrospirae bacterium RBG_13_39_12 | reverse complement strand
CAACAGTCGCCTTCCAATATTGAACATCAGCCTCGGTTTGTTTCAGAGCAGCTGAAGCATCATCATAATCCTGCTGGCTGACAGCCTTATCAGCGAGCAATTCTTTAAAGCGTTCGGCCCTCGACCGTATTGCAGGGAGATTTGCCTCGGCCCTTCCGAGGGAAGCATTGGCATTGTCGAGCGCTGCCTGAAAAGGGGCTGGATCAATCCGGTAGAGCACCTGTCCTGTTTTGACATATGAACCTTCCGTAAACAACCGTTTCTGTATGATG
>MHEF01000064.1:7678-10966 GCA_001805125.1 Nitrospirae bacterium RBG_13_39_12 | reverse complement strand
TAAGACCTGCTCAGGTTGCAGCGTTAAGACAGCCACTTCGGGAGCGCCTGTCAGGGACGGTCCGCCGGACTGTTTTTTACCGCAACCGATCAATATCAGTCCCGCGACAAGAATTCCTGCGGTAACGATAAGTTTGATTCTGTATATATTTTTCATACAATAACCTCTCTATATTTAATATGTACAATCACACAAAAGTATTCGACATCTGTTCACTTCTATACATTTAAGACCGTTAAGTATAAGTTCGCTGCATTTCTTCGAAGAAAAAATAGACTCCGGATCTACAGCAACGGACAGATAAAATCCTCTTACTATACTAAAAATTATTTTAACTGTGTTACCTTTATGAATAAAAAATTTACTTCTGAAATCCCCTCAATAAACCATTAACCAATGTGGTAGCAAGGACCTTTTGATCAGCCCACGGGAAGCTACTCTGATAGAGGGTCATAGTTATCAAACCGTGAGGTGCTGTTGCGAGCACCTGCGTTAATACATCGATATCCATACGCCGAAGTTTCCCAGCTTTGATACAGGCCTGCACTATTTCCCTGAATTCAAAATATGAATTCCTCGCCATTGACTCTCTTTTCATGAATTCTTCCTGCGTGCCGTATATATTAGGCCTCGTCAAAAAAAATACTTTGTATTGATTTGGATTATCGAATGCGAACTCAACAAGATAAAGCATGGCCTGACGCAGAGCTTCGTAAGGCTTACTCTGAACCGATCTGAGATAGCGCAGCCTGGCAAGAAATTGTTCAGCAACCTCTTCACAAATAGCCAAAAGTAAATCGTCCTTGTTCTCGAAATAGTGATAGATAGTAGTTGGTGAATAGTCAATTTTTTCGGCGAGTCTGCGCATGGAGAATTTTTCATAACCGACATCAATGAAGAGATCGCGGGCTGAATTGAGAATCTCCCGGCGAAATTCCTCCTTGTGCCTATGTCTTTTTTCCTTAACACCCATTTTTAACTCAGTTACGATTATTTAACACTGTTATTTTAAATATTCACATTATTTTATGTCAACCTTTTTTCCGCAGTTTTCCTTTATAAAAAATAGATGTTTAAGCCTGTGTCTATGAGTCCCACATTCAATTATCCTCATTTAAATTATATAAAGAGATATCCCCCAAGGAGTGTCCTGCGTTTATAGATTATTCAATCGAAGTACGATGAAAGGTTAAGTGCGAGATGCGACCTCTATTTTCTGTGCTTCTGTTATGTTTTTACAGCACTTCATCGAGTAATTGCTCAATACGATGCAGTAAATAGAATGGGAGAGAAAATAGAGTGAATTGTTTTTTATTCGGGGTCCGTATCTTCTCGATTCCCGTTACCCCTGAATATATTCTCACCGCAAAATTATTCCTGCTTTCATCAATAAAATTGTGGAGGGATCTCAAAGTCCCGGCCTTGCCTGACTTGACTTCAACAGGAATCAACCTGTTATGAGAACTTATCAGATAATCTATCTCTGAAATAGAGCCTTTCTGCTCCCTGTACCAGTAAGACAGGTTTATATTCTTGCTTATTGCCTGCGACAGTAAACTCTGCCCTGCAATCTGTTCACTGAGCTGACCATGATAGAGTGCATTAATATCCTGTATATTCATTACTTCGGTCCTTAGACCGACCTGATAGTTGACAAGCCCTGTATCCAAATACAAAAGCTTCGGTGATTTCTTTAAATTATTTACTACCGGTAGTTGTTTGGAAGCAGAGGCATAAACCCTGCTTATAACCATGGCTTTTTCAAGGACGTCAAATGCCTCGCTCATCTCCCTGCTTCTGAAACCGGAGCTTCCGAAATTTTCATATTTAACGGGAAGTCCTATATATTTGGACGCATGTTCTACGAGATATTGAATGTATTTTGACTTAGCAATGCTTGCATATTTCAAAACATCATCTTTAAATCCTGTCAATATGGATTCATATACGGAATCCACATCGATCAGCGACTTTGTCTCTGCATACCGGGCAACAGCCTCGGGCATCCCGCCTACCAACAGATATTCATGAAATTTCTTCATCAGCATAGTATGGATTTCAGTCGGCATCTTTTTTTCAGGCTTTACGGAATCTATATAATGCAGTGTCTCTGTTTCTCCCAGAGCAGACAGGTATTCTTCAAATGTGACCGGATACATATAACAATACTCAACTCTTCCTACGGGGAATGAAAATCCTTCTGATTTCATTTTTACCTCAAGAAGAGAGCCTGCCGCCACAATATGCAAGTCAGGCATCTCTTCATAAAAATACCGGAGCTGGCTCATGGCTATGCTTGAGTTTTGTACCTCGTCAAGAAAGATGAGCGTGGTTCCAGGGATAATCTTCTTATTGAATTTCAACTGGATTGCCTGAACCAGTTCACGAACCGGAATCATTCTTGTAAAAAGGGCAAGATTGTCTTCCTGCTCCAGGTTTATGTAAATATATGTTTTAAAGGAGTCCCCTGCAAAGAGATTCACTGCCGAGGTTTTGCCTACCTGCCGCGCCCCCCTGACGACAAGAGGTTTCCTCTTAGTTCGGTTCTTCCACTCAAGGAAAAATGTATTTATCGCACGCTGAAACATAATGTAATATTTTATAACCTATATTTGGATAAAAGTGTAACAAATTATAACCTATTATTCAACAAGATTGTAATAAAAAACGAGGAAGTAAGGTTTTTGATTCTAAGATTTATATCCAGTATTTGTTGGTAGAATCCGGTTTTCCCAAACTATTCTTAAAATTATGACAATGGACAATGGGGTCTGCCATTGAAGTTTGACAAAATAACCCCGGTTCATTAGTTAAAGGAACAGGGAAGAGAATCAAAATTAATAATGTCAATAATCAAGGGCAGACCCCTCTACTCTCTACTGGACCTAATGTCAATAATCAAGGGCAGACCCCTATACTGCCCCTTATTGAGCTTGTTCTTTGTTTCCAGCAAAAAGCTGTTTTCAATACATACAGTGATTTATCTAAACTTTAAGCGGTCTTGTTCTGCGCGTTCATCTTCTTTTTTTGCATGCCATTCCCAACTATCGGAAATCTTGCGTAGTAATACGGCTGTCCGAGGCCAGCGATTGGCTACTGTAGTAGTCCATCGTCTCCACTGTTCAGCCAATTCTCTTTCTTTTTGGCCACCCTCGAACATGGCCTTACTAACAACCCCTCGCTTATTAAATTGCTCAATACTTATTCCGTGTTCGATTTCATCGCTGGATAATTCTTCTAATATCTCGCGTACTGCCTGATGAGGCCATGCTCCATCATCAGGATCGG
>MHEF01000064.1:455-7644 GCA_001805125.1 Nitrospirae bacterium RBG_13_39_12 | reverse complement strand
ATCAGTTATAACTGTACGATCCTTTTGAGTAGCAAGTTCCCTAACTTTTAATACCCAGCTTTGTAGACTATCTGAGTCAAGTGTGCCATCGGGGGAAACGCCTGGTAATACCTGCCAAGATTCAAGTAATCGATATCCGAATTCAGCTCTAAGCTTTCGATTGTTGTCTATAATTTCTTCTGATTCACCTGATGAGGGTTTATAAACATCGCAAAGAACCTCTACAAAAAAGCCTGGATCAGAAGCCAATATTTGATGCAGGACTAGATCTTTCCTTGAACCGTAATGGACTAATAAGGGCAAAAAAGAATACTCTCTTTTTGCAACTTCCATACGAGCAACATCATTACGATTTCTTAGGGTTTCTATAATTTGCTCAATATGATAATCAAAAAGGCTCGGCAGCGATTTTTGAGTACTTTCGTTGAGTTCTTTCAATGCAAAATCTAAGACTTCAAGTAAGATTGTAGATTCAAGTTGCTTAGAACAATTTTCTGCGAGATGTATTGCATCTAACGTTCTATTTACCGACATGAGCTTTCTAATAGCAAAAGTACAAATGTCTTGAGTCCTATTTCTTATCCAAGCCACACGGTGCGACCAGTATAAATGGTCCACTTCTACACCAAGAGAAGATACTAAAGAAAAAGTTACAGAATCATCGGGCCAGTCCAGAATTGTAGTAGCAATTGTTTCATTATCCCAGTTTTTTAACACCGCCCGATTCAACAGTTTCTCTTTCCACTCGTTACCGTATTTTTCAAGAGCCAGTGATGACATACATTTAGCGAGAAACTTGCTGTTTTGATTACGCGACAATGCTATCTCCAGTATATCCAGCAGATCATCAATCACAGTTACATAGTCTACTAATGGAGCAGCTACCATTCCCGGAAAGGCAATAGATGCTACAAATTCTAATAGGCCATCAATACCGCTATATTGAATAATTTCTTTGATTGCATGATTGCGCAAGGAACTTAGCTCAGATGAAACAGCATCATGGTCGAATCTTTGGATTGGCAATTCAGGAAAATACTCATCAAATAACCATTTAAATCTTGCATGTGGATCTGAAGGCTCCAATATCGCTATTATTTTTTCTACCCTATTAAGTTCATCTTCAGGAAGAGCCCATTGTGAATCTCTAAAAGCTAAATGTCTATTTACGTGCTTTCGAAGTAAATTCCAAAGGGTAAGTTTAGCACTATCAGACAATTCTGTGTTGGATAGAGATTCCAGTAAATCATATACCCTATCTCGATGCTCTGGGGAAAAATTGGATAGTTCATCTATTATAATTTTCCAGCGATCTAAATCATGGCCAACGAGTCCTAGGGCGCGAGTAATAATATCATCATAGGTTTCGAAAGCAATCTGATGTGTTACAAGTTCCCGCTGAGAAAGTCCCGATTCACGCCATGTTGGTTCTTGCGTTGGATGAGAAATGTCATGAAAGCTCGGGAATAAGCTGCTTAGTAACTGCCATCCAATGGATGGGAAACGCCGAATGACCAGATCAATAGCTTGCAGGCGTTGTTTACGTGTAGCATTAGTGCCCGGATGCCAGGGGAGGAAGATTTCACGGAAACTTCTGATAGGTCGGTTAGAATAAGTGCCGCCTGGGTCAATCTCTGCAAGACGGGCAAGGATAAGACAGATACGCGGCAGCCACTCTGGATCCCAGGCAAGAACTTCTAATGCCCACAATATTCCAGCATGACGACAATCGCCGAAGAGTGATGAATCTTTATCGGTAAAAATAATTTGGGCGATACGATCATCGCCCTGGAGAAGTATCTCCAGGGCTTCAACGAAAGGGTCGGGAGCAGCCTCTACGAGCACAGGAAGCTGATCTCTGAGACTTACCAAAAGTCGTGGATTACTTTTCAAAGCGGGCAACTGTTGAATTAGCCTATTTACAAATGTCTGTTGATCCATGCCATTGGGGAAGCTGAGCCTGTTTCCAATTACTGCGACAAGTAATAGAGTCTGAGATAACCCGTGTCTAAGCCATGATGAATGTTTTAATGTTTTTCCATGAAGGCTTGCGAATGGCCGTTCACTTACTTCAAGATCGAGGCCTGGATCTATTTCGCTGAATACGTCTATAACACTGTTCTCAAGCCGTGCTAAATCTTGGGGTGTTATCAAATGCTCTGAAAGAGTAAACGCATCAGCGGGTGCAACCAATGTCCATACGTCTCCTGCACGCGCAATAGGTGGCTCATCTACCGAAAGAAGCTCATGCAATACTTCAACATACTTGTCATACGTCTTCTCTGAAAGGATGCTGATGATTCTCTTATCAGCATCTGATTTCTCTGTCCAGCCACCAGCAAGAAGTGCAGGGATGAGCAACCGAAGATTTTCGTTTGTTACCCATGGCGGCAGTTCCCTGGTAGAGGACGGCTTGCGTCTTTGAAAAACAGTTACGCTGCAACCACATTGCCGAGCCAATAGTTCAGTTTGAGCAGGGTCTATCCTTAACGACTGCAGGCCTTTTGCAAACGCTATACGCGAAGGACGACGTAATACTATATCTGGCGGCTTCCCCTGATCAGCATTACCTAAAGGGACTACGACAGTATGACCATTGGCCGCAAGCCCTCCCGCACACTTTTTAGCGTTATCTCTAACTATTACAATAAATCGCCTGCCATCACCTTTTGGTAGCTGCAAAGCTGTCTGTTCATCCTTTACCAGAATTGCCCGGGACAGAATAAAAAGTCGCCGAAGATCTTCAGGTGGCAGGGATTGAACAGCAGCTATCACAAATGCCTGGGCCTCATTTAAAGAATCAGCTTTTATGTGAATAATCCTTGACGGTTGAGCGAGAGATTCTATTAGTAACGCCATTTCCTTTTCACGTTCGACAAGAAGAACGGCTTCAGATAGAGGTGGATCACTAAGATGTTGCCAAAAATGCCACGATTCATCAACACTCTGAACTGTAGTTGGAATCTCACCCACTCTTTCAGTAAGTGCGAGCCAAGCTGCAACAGAAGGGCAAAGTTCGAGCCAATGCTCTAAATCATCTGCATCGATAACCCTGATATCTGACCATTTATTTATAGAATGTCCGTGCTCTATGAAACCATCGCGAGAGTTTTCTTTCTTTTTCTTGGGCTCATACCAACGCCTAAGTGTAACAGCAACATAAGTCGTGCTTGCGTAGTCAAAGCCCGAAGGTAACGGTCGACCTGTTGGGCCACTACGTTTATTGAAATCATCTAATGCTTTGCCAGCCACGTCTTTTTCAGTTGAATGCTCCCAGACGGACGTGCCATCTGGCACGAATGGTGGCGCCCCATCTTTACAAAGCAGATAACCATCCCATCCCGGCATATTAGTGGATTCACCAGAGGGGAAATGGATATTCTCTATTCTATCTACAGAGGCAGTTATTAGACGGCGCAAGAGTTCCGGAAGCTTGCCTCCAGAGTCCTTCCTTTCAGCCCAAAGTTCCATATCTGTTGCAGTAATCCATTTCATACATTGCCTCTGAAATCAATACCTCTTTTCCTTATACAGAATACAGAACTTCTTTATTATCCAATATTTGTTTACTTATTTGAGTATATGATTTCACATCTTAATGCATATTTGTACCAGTAATCTGCAATAATTTCAATAGATTTCAGGTGTTCAGTAGCAGGTGTTATCCGCAGCCGAATGAGTGTACAATGGAGTGTACAAAGGGGTCTGCCCTTGAAGTTTGACAAAATAATCCCGGTTCATTAGTTAAAGGAATGGGGAAGAGAATCAAATTTAATAATGTCAATGATCAAGGGCAAACCCCTATACTGCCCCTCCTATTTTCAATTTACCACTCCTTTTTCAGTTTCAAAGTCCAAAGGACTTTTATTCGTCCTCAACTTCTACCGACAGACCCATCTGCTCGGGTCTGCTGCTATCGGCCATGATTAATCGCCTGTTCGATAAGACCCGGTGAAAATTCAGTAGACTTATTCTCATCTCCAAACCACTCCTGCGGAGCTATCACAAATAGGGGCACATGACGTTTTTTTACTTTGCTTGTAAGTTCTGATATTGTCTTTGTTATTTCGTCCGGCAACGTGTGCGTTTGTGATGCCTGCTTAACTGTCTCGATATTCTTTATCATCTCATTCCATTCCAATGCCCCACGAATGTCATCAAGATATATCTCATCTGTCAGAATCTCTATAGTTCTTTTGAGTACATCGAGCCCGCTTATTTTTGTTCCGAGCCAGTTATCATCCCATTTTTCGTAGTCGTGCTCCTGCACCCCTGAATCAGGCAGTTTAAGTCCTTCTTTTACAAGCCTGCTTGTCAAAAGCACGTAAATTTCGTCCGGCTGTGCATCGAATGCACTTGATAGCGGTGAAATGTTCCTTACTCCCCCATCTACAAGAACATCCCTGGAAGTTTTCAAGTCAACATATGGGAAAACAACCGGAATAGATGCAGATGCTATAAGTTTATCCATGAAATATGGATCGGCCGGACCCCATTCATGGTAACGTGCCGATACAAGAGATACTGTACCAACTTTAAAGTCCCTCCCTGAGTTTTTGAGATATTTAAGTTTGACATGCTTATTTATTAGAGCACTCAATGGCTCAAGAGAATATAAACTATCCATCCCTACGACTATGCCTGCGAAACCGCCTTTTTCTGCATAAACGCTGTGATTACCCTTGATCTCATATCGCCACAGATTATAAAGCGACTTACTTTCTTTTTGAGATTGGAAAGTGAACCTGCCTGCGTAGATGCCTGGGCGAGAAAAGCAGCATTCAGCGCTCCCACACTCACTCCTCTCAATATCTGGAAATCGAGTCCTTTATTGATCACTAATTCCTGCAGCATGCCTGCCTGATAAGCGCCTCGTGCTCCGCCTCCGGCTAAAACCAATGCCCGCCTCATACCTTAACCTCCTATGCCGATCTAAAAATCTTGACTACTTCTATTCTCTTTTAAACCTTTGTATATTTTCCTCTTTTAACAAAAAAATGTATTTTGTAGTTTTGACCTTATTCCATTTTTTCTCTCATGCCCTGCTTCCTGTTATATGAATAAGAACATTTACTCATCCCTGCTTCACCATACATCGATTTTTAAACATAATAGATTCCTATATCAGTAGTTATGCAACCTCCCGACAGTTCTTTGACAAACTGTAACGGTTAGAATGTGTATTAAGAAAAGGCAGCGCCATTCCTATCGCTGCCTCTGCAACCCAGTCACCTTGCATAGGATGAGCAAGGTTTGAAGTTATTTGGATATTGAGAATACGGTAGGAGAAACTGCAGGCTCTATTCTGTTCATTTGGAATATCTCATAGAGTAAGTTGAATACCTGCTCATCCCACCTTACTGGTTGCGGTTGAGCGACTGTTTGGATCGACGTAGAAGAAACCCAGAAGTATTCTCCCTTATATTCAACGGCAACAACTGAATCTCTTGGGGGCGTCTTTCCTGAATAGATTCTAAGTGTTAGAGGCGGGTTATTCGCCCCCTCATCCAGATCAGCCAGTACTTTCGTGATCTCAATTGGAGGCACGTCGTACTCTCTTTCGTACCCGGGCTCATCCCTGAGGCTTTCTGCCAAAAACTGTAGGATTTGCCTAAAATTCCTCAATCTAAAGAGACCATAAATTGGCCATTGATTTTGCTCGTCAGCCCGAAGTAAAACCAAAACAACAGACTGATCAAATTTTAGATAGTCAGTTAGTTCAAGATGCCTAGCAATTTTCTCAAGGATTGGTTTATCTAATTCGTCCTTTGAAAAATTGAGAATAGCAGGAATTGTGTAAGTTTTGGTAAGTATATAGCCTTCTTTTTGTTTTTTCCAACGATATTGTTTATCTAACGCATCAGTTATATCCTTTGTTTGTTGTGGTTTCTCAGTAGCCGCTCCTTCTACTTCTTGTTCAAATTCTAGAGGGAAAATTTGTAGTTGGCCGCTCCTACTCATAGCCATAATATGTAATACAACCTGACGGAAAAGTTCATAGTGCTGTTTGTCTTTCCTTTTTTCGCTCTCCTTTAATGGTATTAATGGTATCTTCGGGGGTCTATTTACTAATAAGTATTTGTCCTGTTCTTTCTTGAAACATTCCTCTACTTTTACTTTCTTAGGATACTCTAACTTAATCTTCTTTTTAGCATCCTTCTTTTCAATCCCTGCCAATACCTCTTCAGTATTCTTTTTCCCTTCCATTACGAAACTGTGACCTATAAGTCTTAGCATTTTATCAATCTGTTGGGCTCTTTGAAGAAAGACAATGTTAGCGATAGCAATGTCCATTGGTTTCAAAAGTCGTTGAGCGAAGTCTTTCCCTTGCATTGGTGATATGGTAATCGTAGGATTTTCGGTAGCTGTAGCATCAAGGCTCAAAGCAATTGTATCTGAACTGCTGCCAGTCAAGAACGATGCGTTAACCCCACCTTTTGAAGAAAAAGAGAATGTTGCCTTTATGTCACTGGCTACGGTAAAGTGGGGTGGCTGGTCATCATGCATCCGAATAATGTTAAGAAGAAGTAATTCTTCCTCCGATTTCAACACACTGGAATCGTATTGGATCACTGCTCGGTTTAATGATATTGGACCCAAATGCACACAGCCTGTGAGCGGGGTACAAGATACCATGATCAATAAGAGTGCCCCGATTTTTTTTCCCCTCAAGCCTAATCCTTTCCCTTTCATACTGATGATCTCCTTTGTTTAATAATTATTTTAAATAAAAAAAGGTAATCTATTAATTGACATTTGTCTCACATTGCATAAGTCACATCTCTCTATGCTTTTCTGAACCTTCAATTTTCCCGATTATTCTGCCGTCCCTGCCTCACCATGCATTAATTTATATATATATTAGAGATTTCTGAATCAGCAGTTCTGCAACGCAAGATACAACGTGCCGGCAGTTCTTTGACGAGAAGGAATAAGAATTTTTTCATCTGCACCCCTTTGACTTTAAATAATCCCTTAGGGGGGCTAAGGGATTATTTAATCAAACAGGAAATTAGGCGTAGTATTTCAGACAGTTATGTTTATGTCTATAGATTCTGTGCGTTTTATTACGCATTTTGTGCTTTTTGGAATTTTTCCTTGATTTTGACAAGAAATGAAGGCGGAAATTTGAAAATTGCGACCGCTATAGAAGGTTCAAAATGTTACATTGCGGGAGACGACCCCGGAT
>MHEF01000064.1:0-438 GCA_001805125.1 Nitrospirae bacterium RBG_13_39_12 | reverse complement strand
TTCGGAGAGATACCGTATATCCGCTTGAAAACTTTCTCGAAATGAGCAACGCCGCTGTATCCTACGGAAACAGCTACATCCGTAATACTTAAATCAGCGCTCTTGCTGAGGATCTCTGCTGCCTTACTGACTCTTGTAATATTGACATAGGATTTTACACTCTTGCCGAAATGTTGGTTGAACGCCCTGCTGAATCTGTATTTCTCCATGTGTGCCTTCTCGGCAAGCCCATCACGGGTGAGGTCTTCATTATAATTCTCTTCTATAAAGGCTGCTATGCCCTCCATTATGAACACCTCGCTGCTTTTTACACTTTCTGAAAGTTCTTTAGCCTCTTTCCCTTCAAGAATTTCAGATAACTTCGCCCGGAGGTAAGCAAAGCTCAATGGCTTTTTTATGTAATCCGTCACGCCGGACCTGAAAGCCTTGATCGCCAGG
>MHEF01000063.1 GCA_001805125.1 Nitrospirae bacterium RBG_13_39_12 | reverse complement strand
TCATCAGGTTTTTCCCGTCATCACTCTCTACCTTCTTCGGTGTTTCAAGAATTAAAGGGATATTTTTAAATGGAGGACAGTTCATAAACTGCATTAATCCTTTCAAACCTATCTTACCGATACCGATATGCTCATGCCTGTCAACCCCTGACCCAACACTACCTTTTGAGTCATTGAGGTGGATAAGTTTTACATTTTCAAAACCAATATACTTTTTTATTTCATTTGAAACATTATGTATACCTTTACTATGACCGATGTCATACCCGGCTGCAAAAGCATGACATGTGTCGATACATATACCTCCTATTAACGGGCTTCTTACACCGGTAATAATTTCTGACAAGTCTTTAATGTTAGAAGACACATCTCCTTTTTCACCGGCAGTATTCTCTATCAAAAGGCCGGCTTTCCACTTGCCCCTGTCAGCGACTTCATTTAAAGCATTAGTTACCCTTCTTCTGGAAACATGTTCAGCATCTCCTGACGCACTACCTGCATGAAGTACTGCATAATCAGCACCAATTATATCGGCTCTGTCCATTTCAATAATCAGCATACTAATAGATTTTTCCCTTAACATTTTATCTTTTGTTGCCATGTTTATCAGGTATGAGGTATGTATATAAACAGGCGAGATATCGAAACGTGTCCTGAGATATTTGAATTTAACTGCTTCTTCCTCGGAAACCGGTTTTACTGCCCAGCCCCTTGGGTTATGAGAAAATATCTGTATAGTATTACACCCAAGAGCTTTTGCTCTCTCTAAACTCAGATGCAATCCGCCAGCAATAGAAGTGTGAACACCTAATCTGCGCATATTAAAGGGGATAATAGAAAATATGGATCAGATTAGGCAAGGTCATCCAGGAAATCTTATTAAAACATACTTTTCTATTTTTATATCTTCAGATTATGTCCAGAATCAGCAGGTTCTGTGAAAGAGGGCGTTCACGATAGGATTGTTGTGAAGCAATGCACTTTCATAGAGACAGCCATTTCTTTGCTTCTTCATCGTCGTCAAAAACTTTGACAATTCCGGCCCGGTTCGTAGCTACTGTTTCGAAAAAGTGCATACCCTCCGGTATGCTTTCTCTGACTATCGCCAATTTCATTCCGACAAACGGTCCTCCGGCAAAACGCCTGGCTGTATCAAAGACAGTCATGTTACCTGGGGGCACCTGTAACTGATGTTGGTTGCATAGAATGTTGTTTACCTTCTGTTCCCTGCGGATAATCAGTATCTTCTCCAAAGCTGAATCGATATCTGCTTTTGTCAATTCTCCGTAAAGATGAACAAGAATGTAACCCTCTTCCAGGTTAACACTCATGTCGTAAGGCACAAATCTCCTCCTCTGAAAAATATACTTACATTTTTCGTTTAGTGAATTTTAGGTCAATTTTCAGGGTGAGTCAAGAGATATCTGCAGGATGAGTTGGTCTGCGACGAGTATGTTAACTATACCGCGGCCGCTGAGGTCGATCCGCAGCAAGTCGTTAAGTTCCAGAGAGGGCTCTCCGAAAAAGATTTCACCGCCTTCCCGCTCAAGCGACAACAGAGCACGTTGGACGGCGGCCACTGACTGTGTGCTTACCGGGCCGTATTGCGTTGATATCTCCTTGCGGTTGTCCGCAAGGAAACCGAGCAAAGCGCGCAGGTCGTCGAGGTCCAGCAATAGCAGGCCCTGGTCGTCCGCCAACTTGAAGGCGATCTCAAGCATCCCAACCTGGGTATCGTTAATCTCGAGGATACGGCCAAGCAGACTCGGGCCGATTTCGCTGATCGTGGTGCGTACCGGATGACCAGCCTTGCCGAACACGTCCCAGAACAATACCGGGTTCGCCTCATTGGCGTAACCCTCAATACCGATTTGGGCAACACGCTGTTGGATCTTCTCGTTGGTGATACCAGCCAGCGCCATACCAGCTACATCGCCTTTTACGTCAGCCATGAATACCGGCACGCCTATACGTGAAAAGCCCTCTGCCAATACCATAAGAGAAATAGTCTTGCCGGTACCGGTAGCCCCAGCAATCAGGCCATGGCGGTTACCGTACTTGGCGAGTAATTGAACAGGCTTTTCGCCCTTGCCAATAAGTATCTGGTTCATTCACTACCTCCTCTTTGACGATGCGAATAATATCGCTCTACCATCACGATGTGGAGTTGGCTGACCAATTCGTGCCCTCGGTATAGGGTCCAGTTGCCACCCAACGGGCTTTTTTTAGAACTACACCATACAAAATCGGATATTAGAAGCAAAAAACATATTAATGAATAAGATAATTTGAAAGAATAGATTAGGTTTTTAATGGTAATACGTACAAAAAATGAAGTGGGTAAAATACGGGAATTTTGTCACGAGAATCTTTTAACGTACTGCCTGAGTTTAGAGGTTTCTTCAGGAACGGAAACTTGTGCAGGAAAAGAACACACCGTATAGCAAGGCTACAGGTAACAATAGATTCAATTATTTTATCTTGTGGTATTGACATATATATAAAATTTTGTTTATATATAAACAAAGATGTTAAAGGATTTTGCGGATTATATTACGTATAATATCATAAATTTAGAATATGGTTCACGCCTTGGAGATGTCCTTGAATTCTTTATTTATGAGACAATTAAGATATTTTTTCTTCTGACAGTAATAATCTTTGTAATTTCTCTAATCAGAAGTTTTTTCCCTCCTGAAAAGACAAAACGAATTTTATCACATAAAAAAGAATTTATAGGTAATATCCTTGCAGCTCTGCTCGGCATAGTTACTCCTTTCTGCTCATGCTCAGCAGTTCCGCTTTTTATCGGATTTGTAGAGGCAGGAGTGCCACTTGGAGTAACTTTTTCGTTTCTCATCTCTTCTCCGATGATCAACGAGGTGGCTGTAGTGTTGCTATTCGGGCTTTTTGGTTGGAAAGTAACCGCAATTTATATAGGAGCAGGTCTTTTAGTTGCTATATTTGGAGGTCTTGTTATCGGGAAACTTAAACTTGAGAAATGGGTTGAGGAATATGTTTATAAATTTCACAATGGGCATGAATATGAAATAATTAAACAGACGTTTAAAGACCGCCTTCAGTATGCAAAAATGAATACTCTTGATATCTTGAAAAGGGTATGGCTCTTTATTGTCATAGCCATTGGCATCGGTGGATTCATACACGGGTATGTACCTCAGGACTTTCTTACACATTATGCAGGCAAAGGGAATGTCTTTGCAGTGCCGGCAGCAGTATTGATTGGCGTACCTCTTTACTCAAATGCTGCAGGAGTCATCCCTATTGTATACGCATTGATGGAAAAAGGATTAAGCATGGGGACTGTACTTGCCTTCATGATGGCAGTTACTGCATTGTCACTTCCTGAGATGATAATCTTGCGAAAGGTCTTAAAGGTTCCTTTGCTCGGGGTATTTGTCGGAATAATGACTGTGACCATAATAGCCGTTGGCTATCTGTTTAATGCGATTTTATAGGAGGTTTTTTAAGTGGAAATTAAGGTTTTAGGTCCAGGTTGCCCAAACTGTCAGAAGATGGAGGAGCTTACCAGAAAAGCTGTCGAGCAACTCGGGATTAACGCAAATGTCGAGAAGGTTAAAGACATTGTGGAGATTATGAAATACACCATGTCAACTCCTGGTCTTGTGGTTAACGGAAAACTCAAACATTCAGGGAAACCGTTACCAAATCTTGAGAAGGTAAAAGAACTGATACAGCAGGAAAGCGATTGAAAGGAGGATTAATATGAACGACATATTGAACGTCTTTAAGGCGTTATCAGACAAAACACGTTTAAGAATACTGAAACTCCTCGAACATGGTGAGTTGTGCGTATGCGATATAGTCGCTTCTCTTGACATGATACAACCAAAAGTATCTTTTCATCTAAGCACGCTCAAAGATGCCGGGCTGATTAAAGACAGGAAACAGGGCAAATGGATTCATTACAGTATCGAAGATTCGGATATGTTCAGGAGATTTTTACTCCTTTCAGCATTTGAGAGGATTAAAGACGAATCATTAAAAGAAGACAGGGAAAGGCTTAAAGAATTCTTGCAGGGTAAAAAACAAAAATCAAATGTTGTTCAGCTCGGGGATAGAAAAAGCTGCTGCGGGAGGTAATGAATGATCAGGGTAATGTTTCTATGTACGGGAAATTCATGTCGTTCACAAATGGCAGAGGGTTTTGCAAGAGAACGCGGCAGGGGTGTTATTGAGGCTTACAGTGCTGGTCTTAATCCGAAGGGGGTTAATGAAAAAGCAATCGCAGTGATGAGAGAAATCGGGATTGATATCTCACACCATGAATCGAAACCGATAGACCCGGATCTACTGCAGAAGATGGATGTCGTCATAGCCCTCTGTGACAATGCTGCAGAGTCCTGCCCGTGGACTCCTCCTGAAATCAAGCATATTCACTGGCCGCTTAAAGATCCGGCGGAGGCTGAAGGAACTGAAGATGAGATAATGAAGGAGTTCAGAAGAGTAAGGGATGAAATAGAACAAAGAGTAAAGAACTTTATTCAGGACGTTCGTAATGGCTGAGGTATCAAAGAAGCTATCATTCCTCGATCGTTTTCTCACGCTGTGGATATTTCTGGCAATGGCTGTTGGTGTTGTTTCAGGATATCTATATCCTCAAATCACTGATTTCTGGAATATCTTCCAGGTCGGAACAACCAATATCCCGATTGCCATCGGGTTGATCCTTATGATGTATCCTCCCCTCGCAAAAGTTAAATATGAACAACTCGGAGAGGTTTTCAGGAATGTGAGGGTGCTAAGCCTTTCTCTTGTGCAAAACTGGATCGTGGGACCCATTTTGATGTTTCTTCTTGCTGTTGTTTTTCTTGGAAAATATCCGGAATACATGATGGGATTAATAATGATTGGACTTGCACGCTGTATCGCCATGGTAATTGTATGGAATGACCTTGCATGTGGCGATAGAGAATATGCTGCCGGACTTGTAGCTTTTAATTCTATATTTCAGGTCCTTTTCTATTCCCTATATGCCTATGTCTTTATAACAGTGCTCCTTCCTTTGTTTGGATTAAAAGGCGCTGTTGTGAACATTACCATTGCGCAAATTGCGAAGAGTGTATTTATATATTTGGGGATCCCGTTCATAGCGGGAATAATAACCCGCTTTAGCCTGATAAAAATAAAAGGAAGCATGTGGTATGAAGAAGCGTTCATCCCGAAAATCAGTCCTGTCACTTTGATCGCTCTGCTCTTTACCATCATTGTCATGTTTTCTTTAAAGGGTCAATATATAGTTCGACTGCCATTTGATGTGATAAAGGTGGCAATCCCACTTTTCATTTACTTTTTGCTGATGTTCCTCGTCTCCTTCTATAT
>MHEF01000062.1:2719-18756 GCA_001805125.1 Nitrospirae bacterium RBG_13_39_12 | reverse complement strand
CGATTTCGGAATAAGAATTGAAGATAAAGAAGGAAATTTTATAGGTGTAATGAAAGTTGTTTTAAACATTAAGGAACTGATTAATATCATAAAAGGACCAGAACTAATTGAGACACTTAAAGATAACAATAGAGTGGAGCGTATGTTGATTACTAAAGATGGAAGAATAATTTATTCAACACAGAGCCATAAATTTCTTGGGAAAGTTCCTGATGAGTTCTTATCGAACTTCAAAAAAGACCGTACAGGCTCTTTTATAGCAGAAACCATCACAAAAGAAAAAGGCGAGAAGCTATTTTCTTATGCCCGTTCAAATTTCAGAGGTTTGGACTGGATTCTGATATTGGAGCATGAAACAAAAGGAATATTTGCTCCCATTGCTAAATTGAGGGATGTCATATTTATAATAGCACTGGCTGTAACTGTATTTGCTATTTTAATAAGTCTTGTATTTTCCAGATCTATCACCAAACCCGTTACCAAACTCAGAGACGCTGCAATTAAAATCGGGATGGGAAATCTGGATACCCTGGTTGAGGTCAAGTCAAAAGACGAAATCGGTCAACTGGCTTCTTCCTTCAAAAAGATGACCGAAGATTTGCAGGAAACGACTGTTTCCAAAGATTATGTAGATAATATTATTAAAAATATGAACGATAGCTTGGTTGTGATAACTCCGGATGGTATAATCAAAACAGCCAACAAGGCCACACTAAATTTACTTGGTTACATAGAGGACGAAATCTTCAACCAGCCTATTGGTATTATTTTTGCTAATAAATTAATGTCTAATAATAAATGGCTGACTAATTTAATGCAAAAACGCTATATCAGTAATGTTGAAACAACTTACCTGTCTAAAGACGGTAAAAATATCCCTGTGATTTTTTCAGGTTCGGTTATGCATGACAATAAAGGCAAGGTTCAGGGAATAATATGTGTAGCAGTGGATATTACCGAGCGCAAGTGGGCTGAGGAACAGCTACAACGCTATGCTTCCAATCTAAAGGAAAGCAATGAAGATATCAAGAATTTTGCCTACATCGTCTCCCACGATCTGCGGGCTCCTTTAATCAACATCAAAGGCTTTTCAAACGAACTCAGCTACTCCATAAGAGAAGGTAGTAATCTATTTAAAAAGTATCTATACCTGTTTGACGAAAAAGAGAAGGCAGAACTCAAAGACGTTTTCGAGAAGGAAGTGCCTGAAGCATTAAAATTTATTAGCAACTCAGTCAACAGGATGGACGAACTTATCAATGCCATTTTAAAGTTGTCGCGTATAGGGCGTCGGGAGCTCAAAATTCAAACAATAAATATGGGAACCGTTGTTCAGTCTATCCTGGAGTCTCTGGCTCATCAGATTGAACAAAAAAACATACGAGTGACAGTTGGAGCGCTACCTGAAGTAATTGCTGACAGAATTTCCGTGGAACAGATCATTGGTAATATTTTAGATAATGCTTTGAAATATCTTGTACCAGGACGCCCCGGGGAGATAGAGATTACAGCAGACCATGGTCATGAAGAAACAATCTTCCAAATCAGAGATAATGGACGTGGCATAGCAAAGGAGGATACACAAAAGGTATTCGACATCTTTCGTAGATTAGGAAAACAGGATGTACCTGGAGAGGGAATGGGACTTGCTTATGTAAAAACAATGATTCGTCGCCACGGAGGACGCATCTGGTGTGATTCGGAACTCGGAAAGGGAACAAGTTTTAGTTTTACAATTCCTAACAAGACAGGCTCCAAAGATCAGGGTTCTGCATGAGGAATCCAGACCAGATATTTTATTCCAGGACAGCCGATTCAATACTCACAAGATCAAATAGGAGGTGACATGGATAAGCAACAACCTATTACAATGCTTCTGGTGGAAGATGATGCTGGACACGCTCGTTTGATTGAAAAAAACTTGCGGCGTGGAGGCATAACAAATGAGATTATCACAGTTGAAAATGGCCAAGAAGCAGTTGATTTTCTGTTCAAAAAGGGTAAGTATTTCGGGGATAAGCATACTGCACCGCTTTTGGTTCTCCTTGACTTAAACCTTCCCGTACTAGATGGATATCAGGTCCTTAAACTTATCAAGGAGAACGAACAAACTAAACGCATTCCCATAGTTATACTAACCACCACTGATAACCCTCATGAAGTTTCGAAGTGCTACGAACTTGGATGTAATGTTTATATCACCAAACCAGTTGAATACGAACAGTTTTCCGAAGCAATCCGTAACCTAGGACTATTTCTATCAATCGTTACAATTCCAAACGAGGACTGATAACCATGTCCTGTTCTAAACCCATCCGTATCCTATATATGGAAGACGATGCAGGTCTTGCCCGCCTCTTACAGAAGAGTCTGCAACGGCAAGGTTATATCGTTGATATTGCCTGCAATGGTGAGGAAGGCCTTGCTATATTGAACAGAGATTCATACGACATTTTACTTATAGATTACAACATGCCTGTGTATGGAGGTCTTGATGTAATTCGCACTCTTTCGTCAAAAGCAACTTTCCCACCTGCTATCATGGTCACTGGCTACGGCAATGAAAAGGTTGCTGTTGAAGCATTGAAAATGGGTGCGGCCGATTACATCGTTAAAGATGTTGAGATGGGATATTTTGAATTGATTCCGATTGTCATTGAACAGGTGCTTCAAAAACAAAAACTTGTCATGGAGAAACAGCAGATGTTCGAGGCTATTCAGGAAAGTGAAGAGCGTTACAGACGGTTAGTGGAGCTTTCGCCAGACGGAATTTTCCTTCATGTCGAAGATAAATTTGTTTTTGTTAATCCTGCAGGAACAAGATTGCTTGGAGCTCACAATTCTGAAGAACTGTTAGGGAAATCCCTACTGGATTTTTTCCATCCTGATTATCGACAAATCATCAAGGAAAAATTAAATCAGGTAGTGAAGCGGGGGAGTGAAGTATACTGGACTGAAGAGAAATTAATTCGTCTTAATAAGACAAAAGTTGATGTTGAAATCTCAGCAATTTCTTTTAAATATATGGGGAACCCGGCTGTACAGATCATCGCTCGTGACATCACGGAGCGCAAGCTTGCGGAACAGCGTCTTAAACATTTAGCCCATTTTGATATCACCACAGGCATTCCTAATCGTATTTTATTCTTTGACCGGCTTAATCATACATTAGCAATGTCAAAAAGGTATGATCATACATTTGCGCTGTTATTTTTAGATCTTGACCAATTTAAACTCGTCAATGACACCTTTGGGCATGATACAGGAGACATACTGCTAAAAGAAGTCTCAAAGAGGCTGACAGATTGTGTCCGCGAATCAGATACACTAGCTCGTATGAGCGGAGATGAATTCACGATCATCCTTACAAAGATTAATAAGGCACAGGATGTAGAGATTGTAGTACAAAGAATCATTGCTTCACTCGCAAAACCATTCCATCTAAAAGGTCATGAGGCTTCCATCAGTGCCAGTATTGGTATTAGCCTGTATCCAAGCGATGGTGATAATATAGAAACCCTGCTCAAAAAGGCTGACACCGCTATGTATCGAGTCAAGGAACAAGGCAGGAATAATTATCAGTTCTTCACAAAATATCAGGACACTATTTCATAGTTAATATGGAATCCTTTCTTTTAAACCCGATAATTCGGTGCATACGGCTTCCTCTCCAAAATAAAAGGCAAGAATTATTTTCTGAAATTCGTTCCGGAGGGACTGAGACTGTTGAAGGAGGACTTACTTCTTTCTAAAGACGAATACCCTATTTTATATGACTTGGCTATGAGACCATAAGTGTTCCTATTTTAAAAAGGACTCGTTGAGCAAAATGCTGTCTGTTGATTTTAAGCGCGCCCAGGAGGATTTGAACCCCCGACCTGCGGATTCGAAGTCCGACGCTCTATCCATCTGAGCTATGGGCGCATCGAAGCTTTGATTTTAAATACTTTTATACAATATACCGGAAATATTTCTTAAAACATTAAACAATTCTAACCACACCGACAATGGATAACTACAATAATCCTTTTATCAGATGCACAACTTCAGGGACTGCTCTCTCGACTTTCGGTGTACATTTTTCAGATATAGTAGTTACGTCCTCTGCTTCAATTGCAATAATAATTATATCCTCAGGTATTTTCCCCGGGAAAAGGTCTTTTCCGCATTCAAGCATTGCAAGAAAATTTACATCGTGAGACGAAAAAGCATGCAGCGTCTTTTTATGTCCAAGATCTTCTAAATAAAGTCTGTGTATTGTTCCAGGTTCGCTCCCGCTCTGTATGGCATCAACTATGATAACCCTGTCGTAACCTATCATTGCAAAGAGTATATCAACCCCCGATATCCCCTCTCTGATTTCTGTTGTATCCTTAAGCTTTTCCTTTCTTAAAGTTTCGATTACAGATATACCGACTCCGTCATCTGAACGGAGCATATTACCAATGCCAACAACCAAGACCCTCATTGTTTAATACCAGATGCAATCTTGTTTTCAAGAAGCATCTTATCCTGTTCTATGTTAAAAAATCCTCTAATTGTGATTTACTTAATACCTTAACGCTATCAGGATCTTCAGGATCAAGGAAAACGAGCATAACCCTCTTAATCTTACCAGATAGAATTGCTACTCCTATTGAAATAGTTTGTTCGCCAAAATCAGTAGTAAATTCAAACTCCTCGAACTCTTCGGGTGTATCAGGTACATATTAAGGTGTAATCCCAAAGGTCTTTAATTTATCTATATCTTTTACATGCTTCAATCGGATATCTTTCTCGATATATTTTTTAAACCTTACCATACCTCTACCCTTAAGAGAATTCCTTTTTTATCTGAGACATGCCTTTTTTGCTGCATAAATTGGACATCTGTTTGACTTTTACAACATTTTCGAGTTTATTAGCATTCTTAGCCAGAATATCTACATCTATCTTTTCTGAAATCTGACCGCCGCAATCGCAGATTATTACACCTATCTTTGGACTTTTTGATTTCTTATGGACCTGTTTTTTAAGAGTGGGGTTTTTCGCAGAGACTGTTGTCTTCATGAACCGTTCTTCCTTTTTTTAATGAATTATTAACCGGCCATTTCTATTGAATATCCTATACTTCAATCCCTTAGTGGATTTACAATAATAAGTATCCATTTCTATTTTTCAATTTTTCTTTTGGTCTCTATTTTTAAGGCCTTGCCTTTTAGGAGACATTCCGCCACTTTCTTATGTGCCTCGCGTAAGATTCGTCCAAATGTCTGTCTTGAAATCTTCATTTTGACTGCTGCATCTTCATGGTAAAGACCATCATAATCAGCAAGCATTATTGCCTCGAGTTCGTCCATTGTGATAGACATTTCTTCGAGATCCATAAGAGGAATACCTCTTGGCTTGAAATACGCAGCATCCGGCCTGCAACTAACGCACCGATGTTTTTTCGGTCTCGGCATGGTATAATTATAGGCATATGCTCATAATGATGTCAAGGGATTCTTTTCTGTAATAAACAACTTCGAATAAACAATGTAAATAAATCGTGGAGTATTAAAAAAAATCTTCAGAAACATAATTTGATATAATTATATGCATTATATACTGCAATCTTTATACATATTGAATTAGTGAGATTCGTATCTACTAAATACAACGCGTACATAAATGACCCATGTGACTCTCATACTACTTTACAACCAACAAAGAGAGAACGATACGTATAAAAAATATTACCACTGGTATGGATCAGTATTTTTTATAATGCAAAAGGGTCAAGACTAAGCATATGGCAAAGAGAGTTTGTCCTTTTTGGGTTGGTTATCTTCTGGTTAGTCCTTTAAGAACTTTAATTCAGAATCCTAAAAAAATAATAAGTCGGTACGTTACTTCAGGCATGAAGGTATTAGATATAGGTTGCGGAATGGGATTCTTCAGTCTACCCATTGCACAGATTGTTGGTTCCAGTGGAAAGGTCATATGTGTAGATGTCCAGGAGAAGATGATTAAATCACTCAAGAAACGGGCAGAGAAGGCAGGTTTAATTGATCGAATCGAAATACATATATGTCATCAAAATTCTCTTAGCTTGGATAATCTCAATGAAGAGATTGATTTTGCACTTGCCTTTGCTGTCGTTCATGAAGTTTCAAACGTAGGCCGGTTCTTCTCCGAAATATATAAATCGCTTAAACCAACGGGAATGCTATTGGTGGCTGAGCCAAAAGGACATGTATCAAAAAAAGACTTTGAAATAACCATTTCTGTTGCACAACAAAACAGGTTTCAAATTATTAATCATCCTCAAGTATGGCGCAGTCGGACGATTTTACTTAAAAAGAGCTGAAAAAGAATAGACTTTTATACAGATTATAAACAATAATCTTTAATCTTTTAAGTCCATAAAAATTGTTTATTTATGGGTTTTGTCTCCAATGTTTTGTGTTACTTCTTAATAAGAAGATTAATGGGATTTCACATACAATTTTATTTTTTAAAAATAGTCAACTAATTGGATATTGAGGATTTTTGAAAGGTTATGCATTCAAAATCTTTGCAGCATCTTTTGCAAAATAGGTGAGGATTAGATCAGCTCCTGCACGCTTAATTGATGTGAGTATTTCTAACATAATACGTTTTTCATCAATCCATCCGAGTTTACCTGCTGCCTTAACAAGTGAATATTCCCCGCTTACATTGTAAGCTGCAACAGGGACATCAAAGGCATCTTTTACATCAGAGATAATATCAAGATAAGCAAGGGCTGGCTTGATCATAATAATATCCGCCCCTTCTTCTATGTCAAGTGCCACTTCTTTAAGCGCTTCCCTCCTATTTGCAGGATCCATCTGGTATGAACGTCTGTCACCAAATTGCGGGGTAGACTCTGCCGCTTCCCTGAACGGCCCATAAAATGCAGATGCGTATTTAGCAGCATAAGACATTATTGGAATCCCGTCTAATCCCTCTTCATCGAGTGCAAGCCTGATCGCCTTAACCCTTCCGTCCATCATATCTGACGGAGCAACCATGTCTGCTCCTGCCTTTGCATGTGAAACAGCCTCTTTTGAAAGTAATTCAAGAGTCGGATCGTTCTGTACCTCTCCATCCTTAATAACACCGCAGTGACCGTGGCTTGTATATTCGCACATGCATACATCGGTAATTACAAAAAGTCCGGGAACCTTATCCTTAATAGCCTTTATCGCATTCTGAACAACCCCATGATCATCGTATGCGCCTGAACCGATTTCATCTTTGTGTTCAGGTATACCGAAGAGTAATACTGCAGGTACGCCAAGGGAATAAACCTCTTTGGCGTTTTTTACTATTCTGTCTACAGATTCCTGAAAACATCCCGGCATAGATGAAATTTCTTTTCTCACACCTTTGCCAAATGTAACAAAAAGCGGATGAATAAAATCATCAGGAGAAATAGAGGTTTCCCTGACCATCTTCCTGATGACCTCGTTTTTCCTCAGTCTCCTATATCTATGAAGCGGGAACATAGGTTTATGATATTTTCTTATCCGCAGCTGCTGCAACCTGAACTACAAGATGGAGCAGATCCACTCAAGACAAAGCCTTCCCTCTCTTCATCAATATAATAGTCGAGTTTCATTTCAGAAAGATTTTCTGACATTTGCTTATCTATATATACTTTAACCCCATTCTTTTCTATGACCTCATCAGTAGGTAACTGCACTTCCTGTAAATCAAGACCGTAAGAAGGTCCACAGCAACCTTGTCCAGCACTAAATATCTTGATCCCCCAATTATCTTTGCCTTCATTAGTTAGTATGGCCTTTGCCTTGTCTGCAGCCTTATCTGTTATTGTAAACATCATCACCTCCAAAAGTTTATATATTAGAATAAAGAAATTTTTCTCAAAAAAGCAAACTCTAACCTTCTTATTAGAAGAATACTTATGTAAAAAGCCTTACACGTCTCTTCACTATTTCTTAACAGGAAAGCTATAGAAGTTCCTTAAAATTTATAAGGTCTGAGTATCTGTAAAGAGTTGACATTGCCTTGCTCACAGTGGTGATACCCGCTTCTTCAAGAGCGGCGATTGGATTGAGTCCACCAACTATTATCATCCCTGCCTTGTCCATAGCAACTGGCATCTCAAGGAGAGGTTGGTTCGGATTGCCAATAAGTAAAATACCCCCTATCCCTTTCTCTTTCATCAGTAAACTCAGCTCTTTTGCCTTTTCAAGACTGACGATAGGTATTTCTCTAAAACTCGCGAGGATTTTCCCATTATTGTTTTTTACTGCATTAATTACATCGGTCATCTTGCTTTTTATGAATATCTCAAGCGGGTCTAAAGAAGTTCCTTCATAGCTTACTAAGGCAGTGAATCTCGATGGTTCATGGTTTTCTATCTGCAATACACCTCCGAACTTTGATGACACCGGAATTCCTGCCTTAAGAAATATACCGTTTATTGTCACACTGCATACAGTGCCAAATCCTACCTGTCCTTTGGGCACAACAATATCACCTATCTTTTCGCCGCTTCTATGCAGGACAACATTATCAGACATGATATATGGTGAAGAGAAGACTGGCTTCATTATACGTATTGCCTCTTTAAAATATTTCTCGGGGAAATAAGACACATTAAGGATTATTTCACCTTCTTTCTTCTTAAGATCAAGATTTGTAAGATAAGAGAGCGTCTCTATCTTACTTATTACAAAACCAACCCTTTCAGACACGAGGGCCTGCGAAAGTTCTTCCCTGCCTTTTTGTGTAATCATTCTGCCTTCCTTGCCGAATACTTTTGTAAAGCCCCTCTCATCAAGTATCCTTAGATGATATCTTACAGTCCTTTCTGTAAGCTGTATCCCGTGTGATTTTAACTGTCTTGATATCTCCCTCGATCCAAGGATTGTATCATCTTGTTTATCAAGAACCTTCAAGATCGCCAGCATTGTCTTATTCATCACGAGACTCTTTCAATGATTCAATTCTTACCGCACATATTTTTGACTCCGGTGTCCTGGCAACTGGGTCAAGAGCAGGTTTAATAAGTTGAAGAATCTTCTCTTCCAGAAAATCCATAACAATAAGACCAGGGGGAGAAGAAACTGTTATTTTTGCAATGCCTTTTACTTCACCCCAACGGGAGATTATCCTAACAGTCTCTCCATCTCTAACATCAAAATCCAAAGCGTCTTGAGGATTTAGAGCTATGTAATCCTTTGCCCTCAAGAATTCAAGCCCTTCGATTTTACGAGAGAGATAACCACTTGAAAAAATATCACGCTCTGAAATTAAAATCAATGGATAATCAATATCAGAAACCTCCTCTGGAGGTCTGTACTGAAGAGGAGTCAAAATGAACTTATCTCTTTGTGCATAAGAACCTATTTCGTTAGTATAGTACCATGGTACAATTTCTGAAATCTCTTTTATGATGTCCTCATGATCACTAAAATCAAAGCCTCCCTTCCCCAGCAACATGGCCAACTTACAGATAATCTCCCAATCAGTTTGTGAATTACCAACAGGATCAAATGCCCTCTCAATTCCCTGGACTCTTCCTTCAGTATTTGTAAAAGTCCCGTTTTTTTCAGCGAAGCTTGCAGCAGGGAGTATAACATCTGCATATCGGGCTGTTTCATTAAGGAATAAGTCCTGAAAGACAACAAACTCTGCTTTTTGCAATGCCTCTCTAACTCCCTGAGAATATGCTACGTCCAGTAAAAGATTTGACCCTATAATATAAAGAGCTTTTACTTGACCTTTTTGAACAGCCTGTAAAATCTCTGTCAGGGTTAATCCAGGGTTAGAGTTCAAACTGTTTCCCCACAGAGATTCAATTCTCTGTCGTACCTTTTGCGATGTTATCGGCTGATAACCCGGTAAAAAGTCTGGTATACAACCCATGTCAAAAGCCCCTAAAGTATTATTTTTTGCAAACAGAGGGATAAGACCAGATGACCCTGATCCCGTATTTCCTGTAATAATAGATAAATTAATGATTCCAAGAACATTATCTGTGCCGTGAGAAGATTGAGTAATTCCTTCCGACCAGAGTATAACCGCAGGTTTGTTTGTAGCAAAGATCTTAGCTGCCTCCTCTAATATTTCTCTGGACACACCTGTAATTCTTTCCACCCTGCCAAAAGAAAATTTTTCTAAGGAGTCTTTGAAATCTTCAAAATTGTCACAATATTGTTTAATGAAAGAGTTATCAATTAATTCGTCATCAACAATTACCTTGCTCATTCCCATAATTAAAGCTAATTCTGTGCCTGGATAGGGTTTCATCCAGATTTCAGCAAAACGGCAGAGGTCAATCTCCAACGGATTAATAACAATAAGTCTCGCTCCACGTTCCGCTGCCTTCTTTATCTCGATGCTGATTATAGGGTGAGATTGTGTAACATTTGTCCCGATAATCAGAATACAGGAAGCTTTTTCAATATCACTTATATAGCCTGTTGAAGCGCCTTTTCTTAAAGTATTCAGCAGAGCAGCCAGAGAAGGTGCATCAGATAGCCTGGCTGTAGTGTCAATGTTATTACTGCCCATTACAACTCTTGCAAATTTTTGTGCAATATAATTTTCTTCATTGGTACATCTCGAAGAAGCTATAAGGGCGAATTCTTCTCCTTTATACTTCCTTAGTTGATCAGCAATAAATGTTAATGTCTTATCCCATGATACCTCAACAAACTTATCACCCTTTTTTATAAGCGGTGAGGTTAACCTGTCTTTTGAATGAACAAAACTCGAACCAAATCTTCCCTTGACACAGAGAATTCCTTTATTGACCGGGCTTTCGTAATCACCTCTCACATTAACAAGAGAGTTGTCACGCATGCCAAGATAGAGACTGCAGCCCACACTGCAATAAGTGCAAATTGTTTTTATTTCAGATAAAGCACGGCCAGTTTTCTTGGGAAGCAATGCCCCGACTGGACATCTTATTGCACATTCCCCACAGGAGACACATACCGACTCTGCTATTGGTTTATTTCCAAAAGGAGCAATCACGGTATTATTACCTCTGCACGCAAAATCAATAGCGCTCAGTTTCTCTATTTCCTGACATGTACGCACGCAAATTCCGCATAGTACACATTTGTTATGGTCTCTTACAAAAAAGGGATTTGATTCATCTGGAAGCAATTCTTCTTTTGGTAATCTCAGGCGTTGAACTCTCTTTTTATCTATTTTCATATATGCCATGATCTTTTGTAATACGCACTTTCCCTTTTTACCGCAATTTCTACAATCCATGTGATGATTGGCAATAATCATCTCAACAATCGGCCGTCTCAGCCTGTCAAGTTCATCGCTTTTTGTCCTCACAACCATGCCTTCTTTTACATTGGTTCTACAGGATGTAACAAGCTTACCGTTATCCATTTCAACAATACAAAGCCTGCAACTGCCAGCAGGTTTTAAATCTGGATAATAGCAGAGATGGGGAATATAAATACCATAAGCCAATGATGTCTCAAGAAGAGAGGCACCTTTTTTAGTTTCGATATCCTGATCATCAATTCTTATAGACATTCTTTCCATCAAGTACTCTCCTTCTGAGTCATGCACACGCCTGCCGGGCACTTTTTTTCTTTAATATGTGCTTCATACTCATCTTTAAAATAACGAAGGGTAGTAAGAACCGGATTTGGAACAGTTTGTCCAAGTCCACATATGGAACTTTTCTTTATTGCCTCACTTAGTTCAGTGAGAAGTTCTATGTCTTCAGGTTTGCCTTTACCTTTTGTGATATCATCCAGAATGTCGAACATTTGTTTTGTTCCAAGCCTGCATGGTAAACACTGTCCGCAGGATTCTCTCCGTGTAAAATCAAGAAAATAACGCGCGACATCAACCATACATGTGTCCTCGTCCATTACCACCATTCCTCCAGAACCCATGATAGAACCGGCTTGCTTCAGGGAATCAAAATCAACAGCCATATCTAACATGCTTTCAGGGAGGCAACCACCAGACGGTCCACCGGTTTGAACTGCCTTAAAAGCCTTCCCTTTAAGAATCCCCCCTCCAATATCATAAATAATTTTCCTTAGCGTAATACCCATAGGCACCTCAATAAGGCCGCAGTTTGCCACCTTGCCTGTAAGGGAAAAAACAGCTGTGCCTTTGCTTTTTTCGGTGCCCTTGCAGGCAAATTGCTCTGAACCTTGAGAGATTATAAGGGGAATATTTGCAAAAGTCTTTACGTTATTAAGAAGAGTCGGATTATTCCAAAGCCCTATTTCAGACGTTCGTGGTCGGGGCATTGGTTTTGGCCTTCCTCTTTTCCCCTCAATTGAGCGCACCAGGGCAGTTGACTCTCCGCAAACAAAAGCGCCTGCTCCCTGAAATATGTCAATATTAACAGTGAAATTGCTTTCAAGGATATTTCTTCCAAGAAAACCATTTCTTCTTGCCTGTTCAATAGCTATCTTTAATCTATTAACCGCCAACGGGTACTCTGCCCTTACATAAATAATACATTTCTTGGCATTAATAGCATAAGCCGCTATAATCATGCCTTCTAAAACAGAATGGGGATTGCCTTCCAGAACAGAGCGATCCTGGAATGCTCCTGGGTCACCTTCATCTGCATTACAGATCACATACCGTTCATCGCCTGGCGCCTTCCGGCAGGCTTCCCATTTTATCCCTGTTGGGAATCCTGCTCCGCCAAGACCTCTGAGCCCGGAACGCTTTACCTCAGAAATAACTTCTTCAGGACTCATCTCTAAAATGGCTTTGCGCAAAGCTTCATAACCTCCAACAGCGAGGTATTCATCAATATCCTCCGGATCAATGCTTCCACAGTATCGTAAAATTACACGTTCCTGCTGGCTGTAAAAAGGAATTTCATGATACTTTGGTATTGCTTTTTGAGTCAGTGGGTCACGGTAGAAAAGACGATCTAATAATTTGCCTCCGGGTAAAAGCGACTGGAGAATTTCTGGCACATCATCTGTTTTTACCCTTGTATATAAAGTACCTTCTGGCTCGAGAACTATAAGAGGTCCCTGCTGACAGAAACCGTGGCAGCCTGTGCGCTTGATATGTATCTCCCCACCATCTGACCTTCCTGCTTGCTCCTGTAAAAGAGAATATATTTTCTCAGATCCACCTGATACGCACCCTGTTCCCTGACAAACAAGAACCTTATGTTGTTCATCACTAGACATCACTTTCTCCTTTTTCCAAAGCAGGAAAGAGCTCCTTTACCTTTTCTATTGTCATTTCACCATGTACGTCTGTATTTATCTTTAAGCAGGGTGCAAGGGCACAACATCCTATACAGGCTACTGATTCAAGGGTATACTCGAGGTCTTCCGAGGTTTCACCTTCATTGATCCCGATTATACCCTCTATCTCTCCCAATATCTGGGGGGCTCCTCGAATATGACACGCAGTTCCACGGCAAATTGTAACCCTCTTTTTACCCAAGGGCATAAGTCTGAACTGCGCATAGAAAGAAGCAACAGAATAGACATGACTTTCAGGAACCCCGATGAATCTTGCTATATTGAGCATTGCCTTTTCGGGCAGGTATCCTAAATTAGCCTGAACATCCTGCAGAATCGGTACCAGTTCGCTCCTATCACCCCTATAGGACGATAGAATCTCCTCGAAAAGTATTTCTTCCATACCGGCAACCTCTATCGTGCTCTTCCAAAATCTTCACGAACCCATGGTCTTTTGCTCTCTAGATTGCGGTCAAAACTTAACGTAACACACATCCCTCGACAAATTCCGCATCTGTTACATTTATCCGTATCGACATAAACATTCCCATCCTTTGTAGATATACTGATAGCTCCTGCAGGACAACTCACCTCACAGAAAGGTGAAGCACAGAATTTATAACAAATTAGATTTTGCATTTTTCCCTCCCTATCCTAAGATATTTTCTACTTCTTTTGAATCTGCATCCATTAGATACGATATGCCTGATATATCGGCTGCTTCACGGGTTAGAGTCATTAAATCGTCTCTCTCAATTAAATTAAGAGCGAATTTGCGGGCCCCTGCCATGAGCTGCCGCAGTCCTACGGCAAGTCTGTCATAATAGCTATAGATGCCTATCGCAGCTGGAGGGATTCTGACAAAATCTTTTCCATATTTCTCCTTGAGAGCAGCAGCCCCGGCAAATGTACGGAGAAGTGCATCCCCATACTCTTTCCCTTTTCCAAAAGCCTCTTCTATATGTTGTCCCTGTGACTTCCCTACCATACCTGCTGTAAGGGTAGAACGTCCCATGCATATAGCCTGTACATAAGGCGCTCCTAAGGCTATAGCTTTGAAAATCTGATCTTCAAGGACAATACCTCCCGCTATGGCAATACTCGGAATAAATTCACCTTTTTCTTTTAGCCTCTTAAGATATTTGTAGAGCAGACATTCAATATAGACTGTTGGGATTCCCCATTCATTCATCATTCGCCAAGGGCTCATCCCTGTGCCACCTCCGGCGCCGTCAACAGTAAGAAGGTCAATTTTTGCCTCTGATGTGAACTTTACAGCACGAGCCAGATCAGCCGGCCTGTAAGCGCCTGTTTTAAGAGTCACATATTTAGCACCTATCTTTTTCACACGTTCGACTTCTTTCAAAAATGAATCTTCGTCTACCATACCGAGCCGTGAATGTCTTTCAAATTCTGCTATCCCCCCAAGTTTATGTGCTTCCTGGACAATAGGGTTTTCAGGATCGGGTTGAACGATATATCCCCTTTGTTTTAATTGCAATGCCCTTTCGAGAGTCGGCAACTTAACTTCTCCACCTATACACTTTGCCCCCTGTCCCCATTTAAGCTCTATACCTTCAATCCCGAGTTTTTCCACAGCATATTCAGCTACGCCGAGACGTGTGTCCTCTACGTTTAACTGAACAAGCATCGTGCCATACCCTTCATACCATTCCTTATATTGTTTTACTCTCTTTTCAAGTTCGGGAGATTTTATTATTTTTCCATTTTTAATCTCGGCCTGAGGGTCCATACCGCAGACATTCTCTCCACAGACAAGTATAGAACCACTTATTGCCGCTCCTATGGCTGTACCTTCCCAGTTTACCCGTGCTATTTCAGTTGAACCGAGTGCACCGGTAAAAACAGGGACCTTCATCCGGATTTTCTTTCCATCAGAACCAACCTCTGTTTCAACGCTTACTGCGGGGAATGTAGCTTTGTCAGAATCAGCTTCAATCCCCACTGCACCAACACATGTTCCATGAATATTGAAATGCGAGAAATCTACAGGGTAATCCTTTTCTGATCCTGAAATAACCTTTCCAAAAGGCTGAGGGTAAAGAACCTCTCTTCCTCTAAGGGCGGACCTTCCTACCTCGCAGTAACCAGGACAGCCATCTACGCAATTGACACATAATCCGGACATAGGCGACGGCGCAACCCTTGTTGTCGTAACTGTTGCAGCGCTTGCATTTGGTTTGCTTAGACTCATGTTCTCCTCCTTTTCGTTAAGTATTTTTTACTTTTCTGAGATCGACTTAAGTATTTGTAATGTTAATAAGCAAAAAAATCCACTGGATGTTCATTGTTAAATTTTCAGATTATTCATTAATTGCCTTACGAGCATAGTAAAAGCAGCTCTGCCTTCTCACCCCCTTCATTTTTCCATAAAGATGGAACTTCTTCTTTAAGGAAAACAGAATCACCCGACCTGAGTGTTTTTTCCTTGCCGTCGACTACAACAGAGACTTCACCTTTCAATACATATATAAACTTTTTTCCTTCCCCATGAGTAAAATTCTTTTCTGTTTTTGTAAAAGGCTCTAGGACAACAAGAGTGCCTGACATATTACCATTTTTTAAAATCCTGTAGCCCTTAAGACCATTTTCATGAATTAAGAGAGCAGAAAATATTTTTTCTTTTGGTATAAGCCACCTCACATCTTCATAATTCTTCCCTTCTAATATCGCAGACGGTGTAACTCCAAGTACACTACAGATCTGCATGAATGAGCTAAGTGAAGGGCTTATATGATTGCTTTCCAATTGGGAGATGAAACTCGCTGTAAGATCAACCTTCTCAGCAAGCTC
>MHEF01000062.1:0-2648 GCA_001805125.1 Nitrospirae bacterium RBG_13_39_12 | reverse complement strand
TTATTGGTGTGATCAAAACATTTCTACCATCAATTTCATAAGGATGCGGTTTAAAAGCCTCCCTACTCTGACGCCCTTCAAGCTTCAATGCCTTTATGTAAAGCTTATCTTTCCTTTTATATAATTCTAAAACCACTTGCGTTATATGCCGAAGGTTCGCCTTGAATGCCTGACTGTGCGCCTCTTTTTCCAAAATCCAATACGCAACAGTACCAAGGTCATAAAGACGAGGACATATATATGTAAAGAATTTATATGTATTGTTTTCATCTCCCCAGAGGTCCTGCATACCGGTGAGGCTATCAAATATATATCTTTTACCTGATACAAGGTCATCCTCTATGGAATTAAGGATTGTTGTAAATTGGTCTATGTCACCAGGACTATCAACCTTAACAACATTGGTAACATTATGATTCTCATAGAATTTAGAAAATGTCCTGTCATTTTTGCCTTTTCCTGATGTGAAACAGTCAATTAATACAAAGTTTTGTGTTGAAGAGATCTCGCCAATCTGCTGGAGAATGGTATTAGGAGATTTATTGAAGCTTACATAGATTATATTTTGATTTTCTTTATGAGACTGCCTGATAAAATTCTTAACAAATGTTTCAGACGAAGTCCCGGCTTCAACCTCCCAGACCACATTGTCTCCGACATATAGCGAGTCTATAAGATTGTCAAGGTCATTTATTCCTGATAATATTTTACTCATTCTGGTAGGCAAACGGTTACCTAATGACTTTACTTTAAAAAAATAGAATTTATTTGTCAAGAAAGTTGGGTATTTACAAAGTATTTTACAAATATCTTCCAATTTACTTTCCGATGCTTTCAGTACACTAAAAAATAACTTTTTAATAATTCTTAAGGCTAAAGTCCCATTTACTAATTATGTAACATAGGGCATTATACCCAGCCAGTAGGGCAATCTGACAGATAAAAGTATTACCTTTATTTATTAAATATCAATAATATCAATAAGTTACATCCTGGTACTATTTTTGCAGAACTATAAGATGACCAGAGTAATAATATTATTCTTGTCAGGCAACATTGTGAAAGTGCAAATATGAAAGAAGGCAACATGAAGTCTACTAAATGTGTAGAATGTGGCAATGAGACATTTGAAAAAGATAGTGTTTGTGCATTATGTAAGAAACTAATCACAAGAATGCATAGTGAACTGATTGACTTATTAATGAAGGATAATATATGGAATCCGGGAAAAAATAATATAAAGCTATGGGAGAATAAAAACCTTGTAGGCATTTCCAGAAAATAAACATATTTACTCTGCAGGAGGTAAATTAAATGAATATAATAAAAGTAACACTACTATCGATGATCATATCAGGTCTCATGACTTCCTTTGCGTTTGCAACAGGAGATGTGGCTAAAGGTAAGAACTTGTTTAATGATCCCAAGTTTTCTGGCGGAACATCCGGGAATTCATGTAATTCATGTCATTCTGATGGAAAGGGGTTAGAGAATGCAGGAATGAAAAAAGAATTTAATCTTGGTGGCAAGAAACAAACCAGTCTTGAGGAAGTTATAAACATGTGCATACAAAATGCACTAAAAGGAACCGCACTCGATCCAAATTCTCAAGAGATGATAGATGTAGTTTCTTATATTAAATCTTTAGGAAAGGATACCACAGCAACAAAACAATAACAGATCTTTAAGAAAGTGTATAAAGAAATCGTTTTTTTCTATTGTAATTTGAATACAATAATTATCAATAATTCTTACTATCCAGCATTGACTATTAGGATTTGAAACAACAGATTATGCTAATGTATTTTTAAACTCAATGTGTAGTAAAGCCACAATAAATGTGATTTTAGGAAGTAATAGACCTCTAAAGGTAATTTGTCGCCTCTTAGCTTTCTGATAATCAAAGGGATGTCTATTTCCAGAGGACAATTTTCCTTGCAATGTCCGCATGTCAGGCAGAGTTCCAGCTTTTTATCCACTTCTTCGTCAGACAGGAAACTATATACCAACCCTTTTCCTCCCAAATTTTTCCCTGAACCAAAATAATTACCAACAGTATTATACATCGGGCAATGAAGCAAACAATTTCCACAGTCAATGCAGTAAAGGATTTCTTTAAATCCGCTATCTATAAAGTCATTTCGTTTATTATCAATCAAAACTAGTACAATCCTCTCAGGAGAATGAACACCTCTAAAGAATTTCTTCTCAACATCAGCAGTCTTGCTGACGCCACTGATAATCTCTACAAAAGACGGTATTATCGAGCCTGTTGCATTAAAGCTTATAACCTTTAACATGTTTATAGCGTCTTCCAGCGTTGGATAAATCTTATCAATTGCTGTAACTACTATATGTTTTTTCTTGCGTATAACCTCAAATATATTTCCTTCATTATGAGCCAGCAATATTGAACCTTCCTCTCCTGTAATGGCATTTGCACCTGTTATTCCAATCCGTGCTTTTTCCATATAAGCTCTAATTTCTTTCCTGACAAAGCTTATTATGTCCTCAGGATCTTCACTAATATTTTTATCATAAAGTGCCGATAATCCCTCTGCTATTGTCTTTGCTGAGAGATGCGAAACAGGACCTGTCGGATGGGAAGGTTTGCATTTTAAAACCTGTAGTATCCTGTCTCCTATATC
>MHEF01000061.1:148-4824 GCA_001805125.1 Nitrospirae bacterium RBG_13_39_12 | reverse complement strand
GAGAATCAGACCTGGCGATCACATAGTTTATTGTTTCAGCATTGGCAGGGTGAAGCAGATACCATGCAACAGCGATCAAGGCGATATATTTATTTATGGGGTATTCGTCTGAAAGGTCAAATATCTTTATGAAAAGAAAATACATGAGCAAGCCCTGTATGATAAAAAAAACAAAAGTTGATAGATGGAAGAAGAAAGGGTTGAGCCCTTTGCCGAGCCAGTAATCTATTGCAAGGGTTGTTGTAACAACAGGCCGGTAAGACTGGTTTGTTGGCAAAGAGCTGGAAGTTGTCCCGTCCTTAAAAAATAGAGGGATGTTCCCGATGTCTCTGATAAAGACATTGTCAACTATGGTATGTGAGTCGTCAAAATGGAAGCTGTTGTTAAAGTGGTTAGAGTATGCAATGACAACAACAGCAAAAAGTATTACTGCGAGCAGATACAGGAAACGATCATTTTTCATAGAAACAGGTCAATGGGGTCATACTTAATTATTGACATTTGGCTTCTTATCCTTAAATACCTTAATCAATTTTTCTATGCCTTCGTCTTGTCTTCTGTGAACATCCTTAGTACCTGATCCTCATTTACTATGCCCTTCCTTTTAATTTAGCATAAATTCAAAACAGGCGGATCAGGGTCATTGGGTCAGGTCTTTTTTTGCAGACAACTTGGTGCTATTTTACCGTTATAACAAATTCCAGTTGAACGATGCACAATTATATCACGGTTGGAAAGTGTTTCTAACAGGAAGTTACGGGTAGGCATTGAAACCAAAGAAACAGTAATATATTTTTTCATCCTATTTCTCCTGTTGAACAAGGTAAGCCGTTCGCACCATTCCCTAATCTTCCATATATGGGTGTATGAGATTTTCAAATTCGTCAATTGTTTTGCATTTTGTGTTTCCGACATAACAATCATCGGGCTTTTCATTAATCCGCCCGTTGATAAGTGTAAAAACACACTCTCCAACAGCATTACCACCAAACACATCAGATAAAGTGTTTAACAAAAACCTGTACCAAACACCTTTATCATCTTTCCACGGACTACTATGTTGACGAACATGGATAAAACATTTATCAAGTTTTTTATTGTAATGGGAAGTATACTGGGTAGTAAAATCCTCACCTTCCATCAGCTTTTTTGCCCCTTCGGCACACTTCGCTTGAAGAGCCAAAGTACTTTGGGCATATACTGGAATAACAGCCAATATTAAAACGAAAATACCAAGAGACACTATGATTTTTCCCATGTTGTTTACCCTCCATATATAGCTTTATCCGACTGTCGAACTTTTCTTCAACTTTTCGGCATCGTGGGTTTCACATTCTAAATTTGTGTGGAATTTATTTCTGGTTGAAATATACATCTTTTGAGAAGGATTGTAAACTACTTGCTTTAGGAAGAAATCGGCGGGCGAATTGACTCACATTAAATGTTACCGAAGTAAGGAGTAAGAAGGTATCGTTGACTCATAATGCATGTTACCGAAAAAACATGCATAGAAAGGGACTGTGTTATGAGCTCACGATCCAAAAGAGAGTATCTTGAAGCGATATACCTGAGGTACAAAAGGGCTTGTCGAAAAGACAAAGCAATTATTCTGGATGAATTTTGTACTACCTGCGGATATCACCGAAAACATGCCATCCGGTTGCTGAAGAAGTTTACCCGTTTTATCAAACCAAAAAAGAAGAAGAGAGGGAGAACACCTTTATACAACAAAGAAGCTATTGTTAAACCTATGAAGAAAATATGGTTGTCTGCGAATCTTCCGTGCTCAAAGAGACTCAAAGCAGTGTTACCGTTATGGCTGCCCGGATATGTTCAGGAGTACGGGGGTCTTCCTACAGAAGTCACCGAAGCACTCATTGCCATATCGCCTGCTACTATTGACAGGCTTCTGAAACCGGTCAGGGTAAAATATAAAGGGCGCGGCAGGTCTACAACAAAGCCGGGGACACTCTTAAGAAAGCAGATACCGATTAAAACAAACCAGTGGGATGAATCCCATCCCGGCTTTCTGGAAGCTGATACGGTAGCTCATTGTGGCACCTCTATGGCCGGTATGTTTGCATTCACCATAGACTGTGTCGACATTGCTACCGGCTGGACTGAACAAAGGGCGGTATGGGGTAAAGGGGAAACAGATGTATTAGCGCAGATCAAAGACATTGAAGTATCCCTTCCATTCCCTTTGCTTGGATTCGACTCTGACAACGGTGGTGAGTTCCTCAATTATCACCTTCTGAGACATTTTACAGAAAGAGAACAACGGGTACAGTTTACCCGGAGCAGTGCATATCATAAAGATGACAACTCACATATCGAACAGAAAAACTGGACCCACGTCAGACAGTGGCTTGGATATCACCGGTTCGATATTCCTGAGATCGTTCCGCTTCTTAATAAGCTTTATAAAACGGAATGGAGACTGTTCCATAATTTTTTCTGCCCTTCAGTGAAGCTTATCGCAAAACAACGGATTGCCTCAAAGACTATAAAGCGCTATGATAATCCCAAGACGCCTTATCAGAGGGTCATGGATTCACCGGATATCGCTCCTTCTACAAAACGCTCTCTTACAAAACTTTTTAAGAAGCTGAATCCATTTCGCCTGAGAAAAGCAATGGAAGATAAGCTGAAAAAGGTCTTCCTTCTATGCTACAAAAATTCACGTTGAGTCAGCAATCCTTCGGTAACATTTTCTTATGAGTCAACTGGTGAGTGGAGTATGACTTATACCGAAGATCCTCAAAAGAAACAAGTCTTCTAACACTGACAGTTTATAAAGAAGAAAAAATCATTTGCATACCCTCCCTATTGAAGCTATAGTATTTCTATTCCCATCGAATATATTTTAAGGGGAAAGTCTTATTAGACTCGATGGAAAAATAAACATGAAATTAACGAATTTACCATGCAAGTTGACAAAATTTGGTGAATTACGTAATTCCTTCGCTTTTTCAAGGTCGTTGATTAATCCTATGTAGAGTTGACTCATTAAATCTTCTCGATTGTATGAAACCTTCTCCAAGTATTCACTCAAAAATATTTCGAGAGTACTATAATCTCGTTCTTTCAAATGTTTTAAGGCTTGAACTATTATCTTATCTTCTGTTCTATAAAGAGGTGAAGCAAGTGTATAAGTAGTTTCTTTTAGAATGGAGACATATCGAGCATATTCTGGCATCATTTCATTGTTAGCTATATGCTCCGCCAAAATTGCTGCTTTTAAATAATTGGGGGGATTTTTAGTTAATTCTTTTTCTATATCTTCAAATATAATTGTTTTTATATCTCTGAATATAGCCCCGTAAACGATACCAAAAGTAAATAAAAGTAATGTTATTTGGATAATAAGAAAGATGCCATATGAAAATATGACAACTTTCTTAGGACTAACTTTAGCTTCATAGCCTGAACATTTCAGACCTTTATATACCAACCAGAGCCACCAAACAAGCATCATCAGAGGGATTAATAAATAGACTAATAATTTGATACAAGTAATAAAAGTTATTCTCATAGAAGCTGGATTGAGAAAGCTGAGTAGTAAATTTTGTATATCACCTCCAAAAATTAAAGTATTAATTATCTCAAATACAATAGAAGGTAAATATACAACACTACTATAACAAAGGACAGGAAATACTAAATTTAAAAAATCATCTAAATTCTTATTTTTCATGACACGTTTCATTATTAAAAAAAAGATAGTCAAACCTAAAATAATTGAAGCTATCGAAAAGGTATAATTTACATAACTCGGTATTATGTTTTTCAAAAACGAAACTTTGAAAGGAAACTCAGGCCCTTCATAACCAAAGATTGCATAAACCGAATGAGTCAGTAGGATATTTGTCATTAAAAAAGCTCCTGGTTTCATTAAATCAGGACTTCTGTCCATTGAAAAATGGTTCGTTAAAGTTTTCTTAGGATAGAACAACATTGACCATATGGTATTAAAATAAACACTAATATAGCGCACAAGACCAAAAATATATTTATGTGTCTTTTTTTCATTTTGCATTTTAAACATAATTGTAGATTACCAATTCAACTCTACAAATTTTGGCGAAATCTGTCAAACAACACTTCAGGAAGGAATGCTGCACGCGGGGATTTGAAGAGTCCAGCTGCGGACTACACGCTGTAAGACGTATGCCTTTTTTGTGATGTATATCTATAAATACGCATGATTAATCTATCATCAGCGTGACAGATTAATGCCCCTCATGAAAATTTCCTGCATCCTGTCATAGGAATCGTCCGATTTCCTTTTTTTGTTATCGCAATTTTACTGTTTCACTAATTCAACTCGGCGGTTCTTGGCCTTCCCTTCCTCCGTATCGTTCGAAGCTACAGGAGCAAGTGGACCTACTCCATAGGCCTTCAATCGATTGGCGCCAATACCGTACTTGCCGACCAAGGCCTGCACTACGGCGTCAGCACGGGCCTGAGAGAGTTTCATGTTTGAGTCTATTCCTCCGACATTGTCCGTGTGGCCAACCACATTCACTTTCATGCCTGCCTCCTTCTTCAGCAGCTTGGCGATCTCGGACATGGCCGCCTCTGACTCTGGCTTGATCACGGATTGGCCTGTGTCAAAATAGATACCGTACACGGCGACATGGCCGGTCTCCTTGAGGTCGTTCGAGAAAGCCTCG
>MHEF01000061.1:0-123 GCA_001805125.1 Nitrospirae bacterium RBG_13_39_12 | reverse complement strand
GCCTTCCTCCGGATAGTAGTGGATATAGTAGTAGCGGCCTTCCACGTTGACCTTTTTCCCCTTTTCATCTATGAAAGTGTGGGCATCGAAATCAACAGCTTTATAACTATAGATCCAGGTTCC
>MHEF01000060.1:22089-26695 GCA_001805125.1 Nitrospirae bacterium RBG_13_39_12 | reverse complement strand
TTTAAAAAAATAGAGCTTCACGAACTCAAAAACAAAGTGGCTGTTATCAGCCCGGGCAAAATAAGGATTAGCCCTCTGCCTTAATTTGTATTTTAAAAAAATAATCCCCCCTTCCCGCCCTAAAATCCGCTCTCCTCGGCGAGTCGCCGGGGCGACCCGACCGATCACCGACAAAGCGGTGACAAGAGCGGGAATGACATACAAGTAGCTTTATTTATGGTCTTATTATTAAAGGGAAAGGGAGGTATAGTTCAGATAGGACAAACGGCAAGCGTCAGAAAATTATTTTCTTGCTCATGGAAATGCTATCAGGTCTTTTATAAAGAACCCTGCGGCAGAGACCGCAGGGTTCTTTATAAATTGATTGAAATAAATTATTCGGGTTAAGTTAGCTATAGCCTTCTCCTGAATATTGCGAAGAAATTTTCTCTTGCTTTTTCGAGGAAAGGACGTTTCAGCCACTTATCAAGGTTTATTTTTTCTGCTTTTTCTAAATCTTCATTGAAAACTTTTATCATCTGTTTACCAAAAGTTTTGTCTATTATTCCAACGTTGCCTTCGTCATTAATTCTGAGAGACTGGAAATCAAGATTTGCGGAACCGATCACACTCCACATTTCATCAAAAACAGCTGTTTTTGCATGGAGTATTTCTCCCTGGTAATTATATATATCAATACCAGCCTTAAGAAGCTTTGTATAAGAAGCCCTGCCGGCATAGTATGCTGCGGGAACGTCTGACCTCCCCGGCAAAAGCAGTTTTACATCAACTCCTCTTGCTACCGCATTTTCAAGAACCTGAATCATTCGTCTGCTAGGAGTGAAATAAGCTGTTGTAAGATATATGCTTTTTTGAGATTGATTGATGCTGTAATAAAGTATTTTCCTCATATTTCTTCTTCCTTTAGCAGTGCTTGCAAAGATCGGGAGGACAGGAAGGCCGCCTGTTTCAGGTTTTACCTCCATGTTGGAATAGAAAGTTATGCCTCCCCATATTTCCCAGCTTTTAATGAATGTATCGAGAAGTGTCTTTGCTATCGGACCTTCAAGGAATATACCCGTATCTCTCCACCCGGCTTTTTTCATGGACCGGTGATATCCTCTATATTCGTTTGCAATATTAAGACCACCAGTGAAAGCACTGATTCCATCGATTATTATGAGTTTTTTATGGTCCCGGTGAACATATTGAAACGGAGAAGTCCATTTCAAAGGATGTGATGCCCTAATCTGGATACCTGATTGTTTGAGGTCTTTCCAGAAATTCGTAGAGGTGCCAAAAGATCCAAAATGGTCATAAAGTATATAAACCTTTACACCCTCAGACGCTTTTTGTTTAAGTATTTCCGCAAGTTCATTCCCTGTTTCATCATTGCGGAATATGTAAAACTCAAGGCATATTAATTCCCGTGCTTTATTAACATAGTCAAGTATGTTATGGAATAATTCTTTGTCTTTCCACAAAAGTTTAACGTTGTTTCCTTCTACGAATGGTGTTCCATAAATATTTTGTATTTTGTTTTTTGTGAAAGACATGTTTGTATGAGGTTCCCCCATAATAAATAATTGCTTAAATGACGTTTTCTGTCAACCGAACTTTTTGTGGATATTTTTTATCAAAATCAGCTAAAATAATCATTGAAATATTTAAAAGTATATTTACAAAGGTTTCGCAATGAAGTTATTTAAATTCCTGTTAATTATTTCTATTGTTTTAGTCCCTTCAGTGGTGTTTGCATGGGGACCATTGACACATATATACCTCGGAAATGAAATGTATTCCCTGGGTTCACTTCTCCCGGCAAGTTTATTCGAGATTATCAGAAGGTACAGAAAAGATTTTATTTATGGGAATCTTATGGCAGATATTATAGTTGGGAAGAAATATCTGCCTGACAGCAAGAACTCGCATAACTGGGATGTTGCGTTCGATCTTTTAAAGGCAAGCAAAACCAGACAACAAAAAGCTTTTGTATACGGATATATGAGCCACCTGGCAGCGGATACAGTTGCTCATAATACTTATATTGTTGACAAAAGAAATATCGGGCACACTGTTATGGAAATAAAGGCTGACAGTATTATTGATAAAAAATACTGGGCTCAAGCTATAACAATTGACAAGAAAATACAGTTCAGGAACGATATCTTTCTTGAAAATTCACTCGATAGATTTATTTTTTCTTTTAAAACAAATAAAAGAATATTGAAAGGGACTGTGCTTCTTTCAGTCCTGTATCGTGAAAGAATAGGCGATTTTATAGATAGGAATCTCATAACATCCCTGCCGGTCAGAGAAACAATAGAAAAACTACAGCAGGAGTCGATAAATAAAATTATTAACCTGTTTCAGAAATGGGAAAAATCCGAGGTTGTCAAGATAAATCCTGCTGGTAATGGTCACACTAAAAGGATATTTATAAGGGATTTCAAGCCCTTGATTCACAGGCTTTCCAGAAAACACTAATCTTTATAATTATTACACCCTGCGGTCTCTGCCGCAGGGTTCTTCACTATTCCCGGTATGGTTACAGGTTCGAAATGGGTTTTATTTTGCGCACTTGATGTCCGGGTTCAGTTTGTCCCTTCCGAATGGTGAAAGCATCCGGAGATTTTTTATTATTTCCGGCATTACCTCTATTACTTTATCTATCTCGGGTTCGGTATTATAACGGCTTAAAGAAAACCTGATCGAGCCATGGATTGCTGTAAAAGGGACTCCCATTGATCTCAAGACGTGAGATGGTTCGAGTGAACCTGATGTGCATGCTGAGCCTGATGAGGCGCATATACCGTATTCATTAAGCCGAAGCAAGATGGCCTCTCCTTCAACATATTCAAAACTAATATTTGTAGTGTTGGGCAGCCTGTTGTTTACTTCTCCGTTTATCCTGACATCCGGACAGGTTTTTAAAAGTGCAGCCTCAAGTTTATCACGCAACTTTTTAAGATACTCCGTTTCCCCGGTGGGGTTTTTCCCTGCGAGTTCACACGCTTTCCCAAGCCCGATTATTAGAGGGACGCTTTCAGTTCCTGCTCTCCTGCCATGTTCCTGATGACCGCCGATTATGTACGGATAGAATCTTGTTCCCTTCCTTACAAAAAGGGCCCCGACCCCTTTTGGAGCATGTAATTTGTGACCCGAAATAGAGAGCATGTCAACGGGGATCTTTTTTATGTCTATAGGGATTTTTCCAACAGCCTGAACCGCATCTGTGTGAAAAAATATTCGTCTTTCTTTCAGGATATTTGCAATCTCCGTAACAGGGAATGTGACCCCTGTCTCATTGTTTGCGTACATTATGGATACTAAAACTGTATCTTCATCAATCGCTTTAAGCACATCATCTATAGACAGCTGTCCCTGATTATTCACGGGCAGGAATGTTACCCTGAAACCTTTTCTTGCGAGATGTTTACAGAAATTTAAAACTGCAGGGTGCTCAACCCTTGTTGTGATGATATGCCTTTTGCCGGGGAAAGACTCCACTGCGCTCATTATGGCGGTGTTGTCACTTTCTGTACCGCAGCTGGTAAATATTATCTCTTCAGATTCAGCGCCAATGAGTTGTGCAACCTTGTTTCTGGCATCTTCAACTTTTCTGTGAAGTTGTCCTCCGAAAGTATGCATGCTCGAAGGGTTGCCATAAAACTCTTTGAGATATGGAAGCAACTCCTCAACGACTTCAGGTGCTACACTTGTTGTTGCATTATTATCAAGATATATTGTGTTCATTGGTCCCGACGAGTATTTCCTTGTTAACAAGCTCCCTTAATTTATCCTGAATACTATTTATGGTTACATCAGCCATAAGACAGCCGGTGCACATGCCGCGCAAGGCTATGGTAACCTTATTGCCGTCTATATCGATAAGTTCGATATCTCCCCCATCTCTCTGCAATCTTGGCCTTATCTCACTCTCGATAATCTCCTGTATAATGGCAATTTTTTGAAGGTTGGTAAGTTTTTTAGGTGCTGCAGGTTTTTCAGGTGCCTTTACTGACCATATATCCCTCAGAATAGCTTCAATTTGTTCAGTACATTCCCCGCACCCGCCACCTGCCTTTGTATAATTTGTAATCTCATCTACGGTGGTAAGATGGTTTTCTATAGCAACCTTCCTGATCTTTTCTTCAGTGACATCAAAACATTTACAGACGGGCTTGCCTTCTTCTTCAACAACCCTGGGATGGCCTGTGTAATTTGCGATAGCATCCTCAAGTGCCTCTCTTCCCAGGACAGAGCAATGCATTTTCTGATCAGGGAGTCCTCCAAGAAAGTCTGCAATGTCCTGGTTTGATATCTTCAAAGCCTCGTCAATTGTTTTCCCCTTAACGAGTTCAGTTAATGCGGAAGAACTTGCAATTGCGCTTGCACAACCGAATGTCTGAAATTTGGCATCAACTATTTTCTTAGTGTCTTTATCTATTTTCAGGGTTAGCCTTAATGCATCACCACAGACAATGCTGCCTACTTCTCCGACAGCATCGGGATTTTTTATATCTCCTATATTTTTAGGATTCAGGAAATGTTCTTTTACCTTATCTGTATATTCCCACATGGTTAATTTAAGCAAAGACTCTGAATAAATGTCAATTTCAGGAAC
>MHEF01000060.1:15142-22081 GCA_001805125.1 Nitrospirae bacterium RBG_13_39_12 | reverse complement strand
TGTTGTGATAAACATTCTCAAAAACACTATGTATTATGTAAGGTAAATTATTAGGTAAGATTATAACGATAGTAACAAAAAGTGATATCGCTGCTAAGAACGCCGGCAGGCGTGTTACAGATTTAGTGTCAAAAGACAACATTAGGAATTTTAGAATGGGTGGTTTTTTCAGAAAGATTCTCTCCTCGGCGAGTCGCTGAGGCGACCCGACAAGCGGGAATGACATCAATGTAGCTTTTCTTATAGCCGTCTTAGTAACTAATGGTATAACGAATATTTTTATCCATAAAACAAATAAAAATAATCTCGATAATTCATCGAGTTAAATAAATTTATGAGCAATGTTTGCATTATTCAGGTTAAGATTATGTAACGAACCTGTTCGTTGCAGATTTAACAACTATAAAGTTGCTTTAAAACAGGAAAGGAGGAGAAAATGGCTTATTATGTTGTATTAAGCACACTAACTGATGAGGGCAGGAAGACAATCAAGGAGAATCCCCGAAGGATACTTGAAGTGAATAAGGAACTCGAAAAAATGGGAGTTAAGGTAAAAGAGCAGTTTGCTGTGTTAGGGGAGTATGATTTTGTGAATATTATTGAAGCCCCGGATAATACTGCTGTAATGAAGATGTCGGTTGAACTTGGGGCAAGAGGGTCAGTCCATTTACTTACCCTTGCGGCAATTCCTATTGCTGATTTCATCAAGAAAATAAAATAGGACTAAAAAGACTCTCGTTATACTTTTAAAATATCGCTGGAGGTTAAGATGAAAGCGTGTGCTCTTTGCGGAAAAAGAGTCACAGTGGATAAGTATTTTTCGCGAAAATCTACGTGTCCGGACTGTGGTGGAGACCTTCATATATGCCTTAACTGCAGGTTTTATTCTGAGACAAGCCACAATAAATGCCTTGAACCAAAAGCAGAGTTCCAGAGGTCGAGAGACAAAGCCAATTTCTGTGACTATTTTGTATTTAAAGAAGGTGCATCTTCATCTTCAAGCGCTGTAAAGGAAGAGGCAAATAGAAAGTTAGAAGAATTATTCAAGAAACCCGTGTCTGAGGGTTGAAAATATATAATGTTATCTTTTGAATTGTCATAGAAAAAATATCTTATCAGGGACAATCAAAACTTTTTGTCAAAACTTTTCTGCTGGTTACTGCAATTCTTATCTTTATGCTTGAAAAAACTGAAGAGAGCAAGAATTAAACCAAAGTGTTAATTTTAGCTTTAAATTTAATTCTCTCTATCAAATGTTTTACAAAGGTGGCTTCCATACCGGCGGATTCACGCCTCGGGCGGGTCGCCGAGGATACGCTGAGGAGAACTCAAGAGCTTTTGCTACACATATGCCTACCATGAATTGCATTTTTGAGTAAATATATATTTTTTGGGGTAAAAGATAGGTTATTATTCTATTATGCAATTCGTTGACTATGTGAAGATAAACGTAAAAGCCGGGGATGGAGGCAGGGGCTGTGTCAGCTTCAGGAGGGAGAAGTATGTGCCAAGAGGTGGTCCTGATGGCGGGGATGGCGGTAGAGGAGGGCATATTATATTTAAGGCTACTGATAAATTGAATACACTCCTTGACCTGAGATACAGGAGAGAATATAAGGCTGAGAGAGGCCAACATGGAATGGGGAAGAAGATGCACGGAAAGAACGGCAAAGACCTTAACATCGCTGTGCCTGTTGGAACTATTATAAAAGATGCTGATTCAGGAGAGATTCTAAGAGACCTTGACAGGAAAGAAGCGGAGACTGTTATAGCAAAAGGCGGAAGGGGAGGGCTTGGCAATGCACATTTTGCAACATCTACAAGACAAGCCCCGAGATTTGCACAACAAGGCGAAGAAGGTGACACAAGGGAGTTAATACTTGAGTTAAAACTTCTTGCTGATGCCGGTTTGATAGGAATGCCAAATGCCGGGAAATCAACCCTTTTGTCTGTAATATCTTCTGCAAGACCAAAGATTGCGGATTATCCTTTCACAACGCTTGCTCCGGTACTGGGGGTTGTGAAGCTCGGGAATTACAGGAGCATTGTCGTTGCAGATATACCGGGGCTTATTGAAGGTGCGCATAAAGGCAGCGGGCTTGGCTTCCAATTTCTGAGACATATTGAACGTACATCAGTACTTCTGCATCTTGTTGATATATCAGATGATGGAACAGGTAATCCTGTTGTTAATTTTGAAAAGATTAATAATGAACTTGAACTATATAGTCAAAAGCTTGTTGAAAAAAAACAGATAGTTATTGGCACAAAGCTCGATATTGCTGTTAGTAAAAAAAGGCTTAATAAACTTGCTCAATATTGTAAAAGTAAATCGATTGATTTTTTTCCTGTATCAGCAATGACACAAAGAGGCATCAAACGAGTACTGTCTTATCTTTCAGTAGAAGTAGAAGCAAGAAAGACACTCGGGGAAAATATTTAGCCCACATTATTCATAATTTTTTAATGGATGCACCGGGAAGAGAATACCATCGCTCATTCTCGGTCGTTCTGCCCTGCGAGGCTTTTGCCTTACCCCCCTTCATCCCCCTTTGCCAAGGGGGGATATGAGAGGGGTTTGAATATCTGCAAAAGAATCCGCTCCAATACTCTCTCCCCGATTCGTGTCTCACAGTTTATGAATAATCCGGGTTAGGAAAAAACTCCGGCTTTAAACATTTGTTTCACAGTTACCTATCCCTCAGATTTCAAATTCTAAGAATCATAGGCAATGACCTTACAAGACGTAACAAAAAAATTCATTTAATTAAATAGTATTGAAGTAAATTTCCATACAGGATAAAGAATAATCACTTAACTTTCTGTTCAATAGCAACAAGAAGGGAAAAAATCTTCTGTGAAATGTGTTCGATCTTTTCAAATTCCTGTTCAGCAGCGGTTTTTTCACCAGAATGCTTCATCTGTATGATTTTCTTGACAGTTGAGTGGAGTTCAATGTGAACTTTCTCAAGTTCTTGCATCTCTGGCAAAGAACCGTATTCAGCTATGCCATCAGAATATAACCACTTACCCAGATCACATTCCTTATGAGAAACTGCCTGCTGTTCAGTCATGGTATCCTTCCCATCTAGAAATGTCCTGAGGGCTGATTTCCAAGCTATATGTGAAACCCTTGCTACGGCAAAATCCAATTTCTGCATTTTTACCTCCTTGTTCTGATCAATGATACATTATTAAAAAATACAGATGCTGTCAAAATATTTTTTATGTCTCAGCCGTTGCATAAACGGTTTTTTTAGATAAATTGTTGACCTCGATGTATCATATTCAAATCTATGATCGTGATGTTTTTTTTACAATTCGGGTTAACTTAAAAATAATCATCATTCAATAGGTTTCGTCTGACCTGAATAGCGCCTGATGTTTTTCATGCCTGTCATCAAGAAGCCCCGCCTGCTATGACCCTTATAATGTCTTTTTTACCGATGATTCCGACTAATTTCCCTTCTTTTAAAACAGGCAAGAGATGTATCTTTTTCTCTGTCATTATTGTAGCAATATCTTCTACAGATGTCTCGTCTTTTACAGTGATAACATCTTTAGTGCATATATCGCCTACATTAGTTGCAGCCATTTTTTTGATCCCGGACTCCAATCTGCTTGTACCGAGCGGTATATAGGCGTCAAAAAGTCTCAATATAGTAGGTATATGAAGTCTGCTGTTTTTGCTGATCAGGTCATTTTCAGTGACAATGCCGATTAAATTCCCATTGTCATCAACTACAGGCATGCCATTGATTTGATGTCTCATGAGTGCCCGTGCCAGGTCTTCCAAAGTTGTGTCTGGTTTCGTTTTTATTACGTCACTGGTCATTATATCCTTTGCCTTAAGCATTGTACCTCCCTTTTATGATGGCGTGACTGAGTCTAATAAGTTTACTACCTATCTGCATTATTCATTTGCATTATTTGGGTTAATATCCTGACAAAACAGAAAACATTTTGGCTTTATTTTGCATATTATAAAAAACTGTTGAATTTAATTAGTAATCATCATAATATTATCTGTTGTTATATTTCCAGTTTCACAAAAGAGACAGGGTTAATATTTATATTCAGAACTTTTACCCCAAAATGAAGATGGGGGCCGGTTGACCTGCCTGTTGATCCCACAAATCCGATAATATTACCCTTAACGGCAATATCTTCGGGCTTGACATTAAACTCCGACAGATGCATATAAATTGTGTGAATTCCCTGCCCGTGGTCCAAGATGATTGTATTGCCTCCGAAGAACAACTCTTCAGCTAAGACGACTTTACCGCTATTTGATGCCTTTACTACCTCTCCATCTTTTCCTTTTATATCTAATCCCTTATGTACGCTGATCTTTTTCTTGTTAATTATCCGATTTGTGCCAAACAAGGTTGATATATCGTTTTCAAGAGGTAGCATGAAATTTCCTTCCCAGAGTCTATCAGATACTATCTGAAATATCGACTTTAATCTTTTATTCTCTATTTCTACCCTTCTAAGATTTTCAGTACTTACAAATACTTTTTCCTCTGGGAGAGTGATATTCACTGTTGGGAAACTGGTTTGTTTTACTAATAATTTTAAATACTTTCTTTTAGTACCGACTTCTAGATTAATATTATGTATCCCTGGTTTTGATTCTAGTCTGACAGCTCCAATAGCAATAAAACAACATTCACCACATCTGCTAAAATAAAATTCTTGTCCGTCTAAGAAAGCGGTAGGTAACTGTGAGGTTTTTGCTTCTGTTATCTTAATTATAAAAGCTTCTCCCGGGCTAATCAAGGACGGAAATACTTCTGCCTGAAAAGCTTCGGCAGAAATGTGTATGGAAAGTAATAAAATAGCTGAAATCAGAAAAAATAAGACGATACCATATTTGTTCATAAATATTTTAATAATATAAAATATTCGAGTTTGACGCAGTCAGGTTAAGAAAAATTCTAAGAGTGCCTTCTGTATATGAAGCCTGTTTTCTGCCTGGTCAAAAACCACACTCTGTGGACCGTCGATTACATCATCGGTTATTTCTTCTCCTCTATGAGCAGGCATACAGTGCAGAACTATGGCATCCTTTTTTGCATTTGAAAGAAGATCGGCGTTAAGCTGATAATTCTTGAACTTTCTTTTTTTCCGTGGAGCATCTTTCTCCTGACCCATGCTGACCCATACATCTGTATAGACCGCATCTGCTTTATGGGTAGCTTCCCCCGGGTCTTTCAGGATAGTGATCCTGCTTTTCTTGAATGAATTTGCCTTTTTAAATACATCAGGGTTTGGCTCACAGCCTTTGGGACAGGCAATCGAAAGGTCCATACCCATTACAGAGGCTGCCTCAATCAGGGAATTTGCAACATTATTACCGTCTCCTAAATATGCTAACCTGATGCTTTTTAGATGTCCTTTTTTTTCCAGGATAGTCATCAGGTCTGCCAGTGCCTGACAGGGATGATGTATATCACTAAGACCATTGATTACCGGGATTGAAGAGTGAGAAGCAAATTCGATAAGGTTCATGTGACTGAAGGTCCTGATAACAACTGCATCCAGATATCGTGATAAAACCTTTGCAGTATCATGAATAGTTTCCCCTCTTCCAATCTGCATTTCCTTCTGACTCATGTAAATCGACTGTGCTCCAAGTTGATATATAGCTACCTCCATTGATACCCTAGTCCTTGTTGATGCTTTTTCAAATAAAAGGCCGATACTCTTTCCTATCAATGGACATTTATTGGCATCTATCCCTGATTTGAGTTCTATTGCCCTCTCAATGAGAAAGGTTATCTCTTTTGAGGATAAATCCCATATTCTTAAGAAATCCCTTTTTGTTTTCATTGGCGCATTTTATTTTAAATTTAAAATGATCTTTCAAATACCTCTTCGAGGACATCAACAAGGCGGTTGATATCTTTCTGCTGTACTATCAGAGGTGGTATTAACCTCAGTACATTCCCTGCGGTGCAGTTTATAAGTATCCCCCTTTCAAGACATGCTCTGACTATTGGGTCACCATCTCTCGTTATTTCTATGCCGAGTAAAAGCCCCTTACCTCTTACATCAACGATAAGATTTGGGAATTCTTCTTTAAGTTGATCCAGTTTTTCTTTCAGGTATTTTCCCATCCTGTTGCATTGATCGATAATAAAGCCATCTTCAAGGAGTGTCTCGATTGTCGCTACTGCAGCAGCACAGACTAATGGATTGCCGCCAAAAGTTGTTGCATGATTCCCGGGATTGAATGAAGAAGCAGCTTTATCTGTTGAGAGCATTGCTCCTATCGGTACGCCTCCACCGAGTCCCTTTGCAATAGTCATAATATCAGGCGTGATGTCAAAGTGTTCATGAGCGAAAAGTTTGCCTGTCCTGCCCATCCCTGTTTGAACCTCATCAAGTATAAGAAGTAAATTATGTTCATTACAGAGCTCTCTTACCTCTTTAAGATAATTTTGTTCTGGTATAACTACGCCGCCTTCCCCCTGGATTGGCTCTAATAAAACAGCGCATGTCTTTTTTGTTATAGACTTGTGTATAGAAATAATATCATTGAACGGAACGTGTTTAAACCCAGGGACTAAAGGTTCAAACCCTTTTTGAAATTTTTCCTGTCCTGTGGCAGTAAGTGTAGCCAATGTCCTTCCATGAAATGAATTGTTTGCAGTAATTATCTCGAAACGTTCAGGACTTACCTGTTCCTTAGAATATTTACGGGCAAGTTTTATTGCTGCCTCGTTTGCTTCAGCACCGGAGTTGCAGAAGAATACCTTGTCAGCAAAGGAATTCTCCACAAGCAGTTTTGCGAGTTTTATCTGCGGCAGAATGTGATAATAGTTTGAGACATGTAGCAGTCTCTGCGCCTGCTTCTGTATTGCAACAACGACCCGCGGATGGCAGTGACCAAGAATATTTACTGCAACCCCGCTGACGAAATCGAGGTATTCT
>MHEF01000060.1:14990-15132 GCA_001805125.1 Nitrospirae bacterium RBG_13_39_12 | reverse complement strand
ATTAATTAAGACCATAGTAAAGCCAAGTGACAGTTTCTGCCCTATTACTGAGGCTTGCCCGCAATCCCTCTTTTAAAAATATTCCGTCAAGCAAGAATGACAAAATGTATGGGTTTACTTATAAATTTTCCAGTATATATAC
>MHEF01000060.1:0-14967 GCA_001805125.1 Nitrospirae bacterium RBG_13_39_12 | reverse complement strand
TATTGAACGAAATGAACTTAGTAAAAATTCCTTTAAAGGACATAAAGTTTGTCCTTTTAGACATGGATGGTACACTCCTCGACAGGTATTTTGATGATTACTTCTGGCGACATCTTGTACCTGAAAAATATTCTGAAAAAAATAATATTACATTCGGTAAGGCAAAACAGGAACTCTTTAAGAAATATAAAATCCATGAGGGCACATTAAAATGGACAGACCTTGATTTCTGGTCAAAAGAGCTCAGCATTGATATACCTGCCTTAAAAGAACAGATAAAGCATCTTATAGAGGTTCATCCTCATGTAGAGGAATTCCTGAAGATGATGAAAAAACATAAGAAGAAAGTTATTCTCGTTACTGATGCACATTACAAGACTATTGAACTGAAGCTTAAAAAGACCCGCTTAGGAAAATATTTTGACGCAGTGATTTCTTCGTTTGATACTGGGTATCCGAAGGAGAGCATTAAGTTCTGGGAAGGGGCAGAGAAACAGCTCAAATTTGATAAATATAAGACTCTGTTAATTGACGATAAGGATATAATTTTGAAGACTGCAAAAAGATATGGAATTAAATATATTATCTATAAAGCAAAGGCTAATTCAAAGGTTAAGCCTTCAAAATCCGCTGGTTTTTTAAACATAAATGATTTTAATGAATTGATATAATATTTTCTGAATTAATTTTTCAATGTATTTAAGTTGAAGAAATTGCCCTTAAGAAGGTTAACTGCCTAAACATGCACTAAGTCAAAATGTCCCGTTATAGACTGCCCTGTAGATTAATCTGAAAACATGAAGCTTTATAAAAAGACAGGCAAACTTATATATCTGACTTATTGTTGTTGTACTCCTTGCCTGTTCCGTTGTTTATTAGTGCACAAATCGCTTAAAATATTGACTTATGAATATTGCTTGTCTTAAAGAGCTTACAAAAGAGCCCAAGATTGCATACTTCTCTATGGAGATTGGTATTAGAAATGACATACCTACATACAGCGGTGGTCTTGGTGTCCTCGCAGGAGATACTATCAGAACCGGTGCTGATCTTAAACTTCCTATGGTGGCTGTTACCCTTATCAGTAAGAAGGGATATTTCAGACAGGAGTTGGATGAAAATGGTAGTCAGAGGGAGCATCCTGTGTCCTGGGAACCATCTAAACATATGACTCTTCTCCCTGCTAAAATTGCTGTCCAGATTGAAGACAGGCAAGTTATTGTGCAAGCGTGGCAATACAATGTAGAAAGTCTGACACGTGGTTGCGTGCCGATCTTTTTTCTTGATACAGATGTGGAAGAAAATACTGCTGAGGATAGAGAGATTACTTCTTATCTCTACGGTGGTGACATGGCCTACAGGCTTAAGCAGGAGATAGTTCTTGGTATCGGTGGTGTAAGAATGCTCCACGAGCTTGAGTTTGAAATAAAGAAATATCACATGAACGAAGGGCATTCCGGTCTGCTTACAATTGAGCTTCTTAATAGATTTAAACGGCCAATAGAAGATGTCTGGGATGAAAAACTTGTCTGGGATGTGGAAAGGGTAAAAGATTTATGTGTATTTACAACTCATACACCTGTTGAAGCGGGCCATGATAAATTCCCATATGATCTTGCATGTAAGATTTTAGGCGAACTGATACCTTTAAAAGTTTTACAGGAACTTGGCGGCAAGGACGGTCTTAATATGACACGCCTTGGACTTAACCTGAGCGAGTTCATAAATGGAGTTGCAAAAAAGCATACTGAAGTTTCGAGAAATATGTTCCCTGGATATGAAATTAGTGCAATAACAAACGGTGTTCATACATATACATGGACATGCGACAGTTTTAAAAACCTGTATGACAGGTATCTTCCTGGATGGGCAAATGAACCTGAATTATTTGTAAGGGTTGGCCGTATCCCTGACGAAGAAATATGGAATGCACATACTGAGGCAAAAAAGGCTCTTTTAAATTATGTAAGAAAAAATACTGGCGTTAGGATGGACCCTGACATTCTTACAATAGGTTTTGCAAGGAGGGCAACTGCTTATAAAAGAGCAGATCTTATATTCAGTAATATCAAGAGGCTTGAAAGAATAGGATTAGGCAAACTCCAGATAGTATTCGCCGGTAAAGCACACCCAAAAGACGAGCAGGGGAAAAAACTAATAGAGAAGATATTTTCTATAAAGGAGCTGCTGAAGAGTAAAATTAAAATGGCTTATATAAATGATTACGATATGGATATTGCACTCAAAATGATCTCGGGTGTTGATGTATGGCTGAACACCCCCATGAGGCCCAGGGAAGCTTCCGGTACAAGCGGGATGAAGGCGGCACATAACGGCGTAGTAAATTTCAGCGTGCTTGACGGTTGGTGGATAGAGGGCCATATAGAAGGTTTCACCGGTTGGTCAATCGGCCCGAATCCTACAGAGACACTGCTGATAGATAATATGGATTCTAAGGATGCTAATGATCTTTACTGTAAACTTGAAAAGACAATTATACCCCTTTTCTATAATGACAGACATGGGTGGATAAGGATGATGCAGAATGCCATAGGTAAAAATGCTTACTATTTCAACAGTCACCGAATGATGCGCCGCTATGTTACTGATGCATACATAAGATAAAAAATTCTAAATTCCAATATTTAAATCTTATCTGCATTATTCAATTGCATTGTTTGGGTTAATATTGTTTAGAAGTTAGAATTTTTATATTTATTCTTTTACCCTCCTTACGTCTGCTCCCAGCCTGAGAAGTTTTTCTTCCATCTTTTCATATCCTCTGTCAAGGTGGTAAAGTCTGTTAATAACAGTAGCGCCTTTTGCTGCAAGAGCTGCTACAACAAGTGATGCGCTTGCCCTTAAATCCGTTGCCATTAGGGGTGCGCTTTTAAGTTTTGATGTTCCTTTCACAGTAGCAATCCCGCCTTCGACTGAGATGTCAGCTCCCATTCTTCTAAGTTCCGCGACGTGCATAAACCTGTTCTCAAAAATTGTTTCTTTGATTATGCTGGTACCATCTGCTAAACACATGAGAGCCATGAATTGTGCCTGCATGTCTGTTGGAAACCCCGGGTATGGCATTGTTTTTATATCAGCAGCTTTTGGTCTTGATGGTCCAATGACACGAATGCCGCCGGCAATATGCTCAAACACCAGTCCAACCTCCTTAAGTTTCATCATTGAGGCGTCAAGATGTTCGGGTCTGCAATCTTTAATAATAATATCGCCAGCTGTTATACCCGCGATTGTCATAAATGTACCTGCCTCAATTCTGTCTGGAATTATCGAATAGTTAATTGGTCTCAATTCATCAACGCCCTCTATCTCGATGATGCTCTCTCCAGCGCCTTTTATTTTAGCACCCATGGAAATAAGGGCGTTGGCAAGGTCAACAACCTCGGGTTCTCCTGCAGAATTTTCCAATAAGGTTATGCCATTTGCTAATGATGCAGCCATCATCAGGTTTTCAGTTCCTGTGACTGTTGGAGTGTCCAGATAGATTGAAGCGCCTTTAAGTCTTTTACCTTTTGCAATTACATAGCCTGATTCAAGTTTTATATCTGCACCCATCTTTGCAAGTCCCATCAGGTGAAGGTTTATTGGTCTTGCACCGATAGCGCAACCTCCAGGGAGTGATACCTTTGCCTTTCCGAATCTCGCAAGTAATGGCCCGAGTACAAGAATAGATGCGCGCATTGTTCTTACGAGGTCATATGGTGCTTCAAAAAAATTAATACCGTCGGTGTTTATTGTAGCCTTTCTGTTTTTGTATTGAAATCCTGCACCAAGTTTTGCAAGAAGCCGACCCATAGTCATTACATCCTTCAAGTCCGGAACTCTGCTTATAACGCAATAACCGGATGTGAGAAGGGAGGCTGCGATTATGGGAAGGGCTGCATTTTTTGCACCGCTTATGTCAACTTCACCCTTGAGTTTTTTCCCACCATGAATTATAAGTTTGTCCATATTTATACCTTGTTTAATATAGAATAAATTTAACTTTAAATACAGTAAAATTGCCTGCTCAACATTTTAGTTGCAGATGATATTTTACAGTGGTTTTCTTTAAAAAAAAGCAGTTTCAGTCCCGAGTATGCTTGTTTAAATTAAATTAAAATAAAAAATTGCAATATACTGTATTCTTTACATCAATTCGGGTATTGAATGAAGGTATTGTAGCTGATTAACAGAAGATATATTCTGAATAATATTATGATTATTTTTCGTATTGCCGAAATAAAAACAGTAGGATATAATTTTAATGATTAAATTCCAATAAAAAATAACGAAAACGGAGACAAGAAATGCCTTTTTTTACTGAACTATTTGTCAGTGAAATAATGAAAAAGCCTGTACTTGACCCAAAAGGGGACGAACTCGGCAAGGTAAAAGACCTTGTGATCGTTAAGGGTGAACCGCTCCCTAAGGTTTCTGCACTGATAATAGAGAAGAAAAAGAATATTTTTAAATTTTTATGGAAAGATCTGAACATATTCAACAAGAGGATAATCTCCGCAAATATTTATGTCGAGGCCCTTCTGCCTTATGAGCTCAATGAGAAAGACCTTCTTTTAGTAAGGGATATTCTTGATAAGCAGATTGTTGACGCAAATGGCGCAAAGGTTGTGAGAGTAAATGATGTTAAACTCCAGGGTTTTAATTCAGACGCTGTTCTTATTGCGGTTGATGTCGGTATGAGGGGTATTTTACGAAGGCTCGGGGTTGAAAGGGGCGGGGAGGACATAATGAGAATATTTAAAAAACATATGTCATATAATCTTATAAGCTGGAACTATATTCAAACCCTTGAACCGAAGCTGACAAAAATATCACTCACGGTTCCGAGACAGATGGTGTCAGAGTTGCACCCTGCTGATATTGCGGAAATAATCAGCCAGATTTCACACAAAGAAGGTGCTGTTTTTTTTAAGGACCTTGATGTGGATGTTGCAGCAGAAGCCCTTTCAGAGCTCACACCAGAAACCCAGGTCGATATTATAAGCGGAATGGAAACAGAGAAAGCAGCTGACATTATTGAGATGATGCCCCCTGATGAGGCTGCTGATATTCTGAGCGACCTCCCCACTGAAAAGGCAAAGGAGATACTTGAAAGTATTGAGAAGGAGGATGCTGAAGATATACAGGAACTGCTCAGTCATGAGGAAGACACAGCAGGCGGTTTGATGACAAATGAATTTATAGCATATCCTCCGGCAACTACTGTAAGGAGAGCTATAGATTATTTTAAAAAAGATGCTGAAGAAGTAGAAACGGTTTACTACATTTATATTACAGATGATAATGAAAAACTATTAGGGGTAATTTCTTTACGTGACTTACTGCTTGCTGATCTGGATTCAAAACTCTCGGATATTATGGAAACCAAAGTTAAAACAGTTATTCCGGATGCAGATGAAATAGAGGTTTCTGAGATTGTATCAAAGTACAACCTTGTTGCACTTCCGGTAGTTGACACAGAAAACCGTTTGTTAGGTATTGTTGCTATTGATGATATTATAGACAGAATATCGCCGCCGGCAGCGAAGCGCAGGAGGAGAAAGGTTTGAGCCGCTGGAGAAAAATTATCATATTTCTTTCAATAATGGGGCCGGGGATAATAACCGCAAACATTGATAATGATGCCAGTGGCATTGCGACTTATTCTGTAGCAGGTGCACGTTTCGGATATACCCTTTTATGGATACTCATACCTACTACTATTGCTCTTGTAGTGATACAGGAAATGGTTGCAAGGATGGGTGCTGTAACAGGCAAGGGACTCTCGGATTTAATAAGGGAGAACTACGGCATAAGGTCAACTTTTTTTATGATGGGAGCTCTTTTTACTGCAAACTTCGGGACAACAGTTGCAGAGTTTGCGGGATGGGCAGCGAGCATGCAAATACTTGGTTTCAGTAAATACCTTATGGTTCCCTTGGGTGCTTTATTTATCTGGATTTTAGTGATAAAGGGTAGCTACAGGTCAGTTGAGCGTATACTACTCTTTGCATGTCTTCTTTATTTTGGATATGTACTGTCTGGCTTTATGGCAGAACCAGATTGGAAAGAGGTGTTCTACGGGACATTTGTACCTCAGATGAAATGGGACTCGGAGTTTATCTTGTTGAGCATAGCGATTATTGGAACAACAATTACGCCATGGATGCAGTTTTACTTGCAATCATCAATTGCTGAAAAAGGGATAAAGAAAGAGGAATATAATATTTCCAGACTGGATGTATTCATCGGTTGCAGTATTACGGACATTATTGCATTTTTTATCATAGTTACCTGTGCAACAACCCTGTTCCCTCACGGCATAAGGATACACGAGGCATCAGAGGCAGCGCTGGCACTTAGACCGCTCGCCGGAGACTATGCATTTATAATATTTGCTGTCAGTCTTGCCAATGCATCCCTTTTGGGCGCTATAATTGTACCCCTCGCAACATCATATTATATCTGCGAAGCAATGGGATGGGAAAGAGGAGTAAATAAGACTTTCAGAGAGGCACCTCAGTTTATGGGGATATATACTTTTATGATAGTAATTGCTGCCATTTTAATACTTATACCAGGTGCACCGCTAATTTTCCTCATGGTGCTATCTTCTGTCCTTAACGGTTTGCTTCTGCCGTTTGTACTGGTATATGCGCTGTCTCTTGTTAACAATGAAAAGATTATGGGTGAACATGTGAACACCAAAGCTCACAATGTTATATCCTGGGGTACGATAGGCGTACTTTCACTTCTTGCAATATTTTTTGTAATAACATTATTGCTTCCTATGAGAGTCGGATATGGTTAAAGCAATAGTGTGGGAAAACGGTAAAGTAATAATGCTTGACCAGTCAAAGTTGCCTTTTGAGGTCACCTTTGTTGAGTGTACGGATTATATGCGGGTAGCGGAAGGGATAAAGAAACTATGGATAAGAGGGGCGCCTGCAATAGGTATTGCAGCAGCAATGGGGATAGCCCTTGGAGCCCAGGATATAAAAGCGAAAAATTTTGATGAGTTCATGAAGGCACTCGAACCGGTTTTTAATGAAATGCTCAATACAAGACCTACAGCTGTAAATATAAAGTGGGCTGTGGAAAGGGTAACTGGTTTTTTGATTAAAAGAAAAGATGAATCAGTGGACAGATTGAAAAAACTCCTTATAGAGGAAGCAAAGAGAATCCTTGAAGAGGACATTGAGGTGAATAAGGCGATCGGCAAATGGGGTGCGGATTTTATTAAAGATGGTGATACAATCCTTACCCATTGTAACGCAGGAGCTTTGGCTACCGGAGGATACGGGACGGCAACAGCACCCATGCTAGTTGCCAAAGAGCAGGGGAAGAGGATACAGGTTATAGCCGATGAAACAAGGCCCGTGCTTCAGGGTGCCAGACTTACAGCTTGGGAACTAATGCAGGAAGGGATACCTGTTACCCTTATTACTGATAATACAGCGGGAGCTGTTATGAAAAGAGGTGAGATAGACCTTGTAATTGTCGGCACTGACAGGACTGTAAGGAATGGCGACGTGGCGAATAAAATAGGAACATACACATTAGCTGTTCTGTGTAAAGAACATAAAATACCTTTTTATGTAGCGGCGCCTGTCAGTAGTATAGATTTTTCAATCAGTTCAGGAGAAGATATCCCTATTGAAGAAAGGGGTCCTGAAGAGGTCACACATATATATGGCAGGGGAGGCAATGTTCGGATAGCTCCTGAAGGGGTAAAGGTAAAGAATATTTCTTTTGACGTGACTCCCCATAAGTATGTTACAGCGATAATAACAGAGAAGGGTGCATTCAGGCCGGGGGATTTAAAGAAACTGATGAAGAATAACATTAACCTGGAAAAAATAAGGCTTAAGCCCCAATTGCTTTGAAGGGTTACACCTTGACTTTAAAATAAAGGCTGTCCTACCATTAATGATGGATTTAGACGATATTTTCGGACTATATGATTCAGAACTAAGGATTACTGAAGACAGGATTATAGACCTCTTCAAAAGCCCTGTTATTACGATCCCGCTTATAGGAAAACATCTTATAGATGGTGGTGGAAAAAGACTTAGACCGTTGATTCTGATACTGAGTGCAGAGATGGCAGGCTACAAGGGAGATGCGCGCCTTACACTTGCAGGGATTATTGAATCAATACACACTGCTTCTTTATTACATGATGATGTTATTGACGGTGCAGATATAAGAAGAGGAAAGACCCCGGCCCACTCTATATGGGGTAACCAGGTTGTAATACTTGTAGGCGATTTTCTTTACTCTAACGCTCTGAGACTTGCTGTCATGCAGAAAAATCAGAAAATTATGGAGACACTCTCTGAGGCAACTACGAGGATGACGGAAGGCGAGATTCTCCAACTTGCTAAAACCGGAGACCCTAATATAAGTGAAGAAGAATATTTAAAAATAATATCAGCAAAGACAGCTGTTTTAATTTCTGCAGCATGTAAAATTGGTGCAATCCTCGGCTCCCTGCCTGAAAACATGGAAAATGCGCTATCACGTTTCGGAATGAAGACAGGGATTGCTTTCCAGATGGCTGATGACATACTTGATTATATGGCAGATGAAGGTGAACTCGGCAAACGCCTTGGCAAAGATCTTAAAGAGGGCAAGGTGACGCTTCCTATTATTTATCTGTTGAAGGTAGCAAAAGATGAAGAAATAGAGGAGGTTAGGGGTATAATCACGTCCCGTTTCAAAAAGAGCGGTCTTAATAAGTTAATGAAGCTGTTCAGGAAATATAATACGATAGAATTATCTCAAAAAAAAGCAGAGGATATTATCGCAGATGCAAAAACTGAGCTTGCAATCTTTTCTGATTCACCGGCAAAAGAAGCACTGTTGACAATAGCTGACTATACTCTCCTTAGAGGGAAATAGATGCATCCCCTTGTTGAACTCGCAAAAAAGAGTGTAGAGATATATGTGAGAGAGGGGATAATAATAGAAGCGCCCGATCCTGTTCTGCCTGAAATGGCTGAAAGGGCAGGGGTTTTTGTCTGTCTCAAGAAACATGGGCAATTGAGGGGATGTATTGGAACTTTTATGCCGTCCTCTGAATCTATTGGAGCAGAAACTGTAGCAAATGCAATATCGGCAGCAACAAAAGACCCCAGGTTCCACCCTGTCGAGGAAAAAGAACTTGAGGAACTTATCTATTCTGTTGATGTCCTGTCCAGTCCTGAAAAAGTTAATGATACAAAAGACCTTAACCCCAGGAAATACGGTATAATTGTTGTCAGCGGAAAGAGGAGAGGACTTCTCCTCCCGGATCTTGAGGGAGTTGATACCATAGAAGAACAGCTAAGAATAACAAAGATTAAGGCTGACATACTACCTCATGAGGAGGTAGAAATTTACAGGTTTGAGGTTAAAAGATACAAATGACTGAAATACCACTTAAAGGTAGCGTTAAAAACTACAGCCTTTCCAAAATCCTTGCATATTTAAACAGAAACAGGAAGAGCGGGACTTTAATTATAAGTGCCCCAATGTTTACCAAGAAAACATACCTGGTTAAGGGAGATGCTATTTTTGCTTCGTCAACAAATGAGGATGACAGACTGGGGGAGATGCTTATCAAAGCAGGAAAGATTACTTTAGAGCAATACGATGCATCTGTAGAGCTTCTCAAGAAAACAGGCAAAAGGCAGGGAGCTATACTTGTCGAACTCGGTTATCTGACACCGAAGGAACTTTTCTGGGGTGTGAAGTATCAGGTAAAGGAGATAATATACAGCCTGTTCCAGATCGAAGACGCTGAATTTGAATTCGTGGAAGGAGAGATCCCTACGCAAGAAGTAATAACACTGAAGATGAGCATGGGCAACCTCGTTTATGAGGGGGTTAAAAGGATAGATAACTGGACCAGAATAAAAAATGAGATGCCGAACGTTGACTCTGTCCTCAAAATGAGTGGTGACCCTGCAGCACTCTTTCAGGATATAGAACTAGGCCAGCAGGACAGGAAGATGCTGTCCCTGGTTGATGGAACAAAGACGATCAAGGAACTGATTGATAGTTCGTGGATTGGCTCTTTTGAGGCCATGAAGATCTTATATGTTTTATGGTCAATAGGTGTACTCGAAGAAAAAGCTAAGGGAATAAAAGAGGCGGAAGGAGAAGGAGGAGAAGCAAAAGAACCGGTGCTGCCGGAAGAAATACTGCAAACTGTTCCTGATGATGAAGAAGAGTTCAAAAGGAGAGTGGATAGTAGATATTTAACCCTTGACAGCCTCAGCAACTATGAACTTCTTGAGATCGATGACAATTTCGATGAAGAAACTATAAAGAAAAACTATTACAGGCTTGCAAGAGAATTCCATCCTGACAGATATTTCAGTTCTGCTGACCCTTCAATAAAGGATAAGCTTACAGCGATCTTTGATGCGATAACCCGGGCTTACGACACATTAAAAGCGGAAAAAAAGACAGAGGGACACATCGGTATTTCTGTCAAAAAAAGGAAGCAAAAAGAAGACGTTCCAACTGCCGGGAATGCAGAAGAACAGTTCAAACGGGGAGTTGAGGAAATTAAAAAAGGCAACTTCTGGGGAGCGGTTGATTTGTTGAAGTGGGCGATTAAGTTGGACCCGAAAAATGAGAAATACTGGAGCTATCTTTCATTGTCTTTTACCAAGATACCTAACAGACTGAAGGATGCTGAAGAGGCTTTGGTAGAGGCAATAAAATTAGACCCGTACAAAGCTGAATACTATGTTAACCTCGGAATGATTTATATTAAGGCAGGTATGAAGAAAAGGGCACACAACCAGTTCGAGAAAGCCCTGAAATTTGATCCGGGTAATATAAAAGCAAAAAAAGGGCTGGAACAGACGAAGACGATAAAATAGCTAGTTTCTTTTATATATCCCGCTTCTGCCGCCTCGTTTCTCCATTAGCATGATATCAGAAATAACCATTCCCTTATCAACTGCCTTGCACATGTCATAGATAGTTAAAGCAGCAACAGATACAGCTGTAAGGGCTTCCATCTCTACTCCTGTCTGTCCTGTAATCTTTACGAGCGCCTCAATATCTACTTTATTCTTTTTGCGGTCAAGATTGAAGCTGATATCTATTAAAGCTATATTTAGAGGATGGCACATGGGGATCAGGTTGCTCGTTTTTTTTGCTGACATTATGCCTGCAACCCTTGCAACGCAGAATACGTCACCTTTGGGGACTCTTTTATCCTCTATAAGTTTCAGGGTTTCCGGTTTCATATAAACAGAACCCCTGGCAATTGCCTCCCTTTGAGTTAAGGGCTTCTTGCTTATATCAACCATTTTTGCCGTTCCCTCTTTATCGATATGTGTGAGCTTTTTCATAAATACCCCCGGGGTATAATTTAGACATAAGCATACTGGTTTTTCAATGCGCAAGCTATTCTTTATTAAATTTATTTCCAGTCATGTCTACGCATATTTCTATTGATTCAGAATTGATGTAACAACCTGTGCAGTTCCCTTCGCAATCATCGAATGTATTATTGCAGGCATTGGCAGCTTCGTCAATATTGAATACTTCAATATCGCCCATTTCTATATTGTCTGAAGGGTTATCTACATAACAGGATACTGTTATGCTATCAGCAGCATGAGCTGAAGTGATGAGTAATACAATAAAAATAAGCATAAATGGAAATAAATATTTTATTTTTTTCATATTGCTCCTCCTGATAATCCTATCGTATATATTATCAATGAATTATATATTTTGCCTATTTATTTGTTAACTTCTTTGCCTGTATCGTTAAAATTATTGGGGATTAATTTTAAGGGATATAAAAATTAGGATTGCTGATAGAAATATTGATTTTTTGGATATGTTTAATTTAACGCAGATTTACCCGTAATTTAAAACTGATTAAAACAAAATAGAAGTCACTTTCTGTAATCCTTGAAATAGAAATATGCTCTAATAATGTAAATTATAATTTTTGTAGACCCTCGGTTATCCTTACATGAGATGGATGAATTTTTAGTGCGTTTTCAAAGGTCTTTTTTGCCCTCAGGGAAAAGCCGAGCTGCAGATAAACATGGCCGAGTTCGGCCATGTAGTCTGCGTTAAAAGGGTCAATTGCCAGTGCTTTGATTATGGCTTGCTCTGCTTCATGGAGTCTTTTCACTTTCATGAGTGCCAGACCCATATGGAAGTGATAGTCCGGAACCAGATTATTCAGGTAGGCGGCCTGTCCAAATAATTCTGCAGCTTCAGCATAGGATTTTTTCCCAAAAGCGTTTTTGCCTTCTCTGAACCTGACCCTTGCAATCTCTGCGTTGTTACTTTCAATTTTTGCAGGCCTGATTGATAAGCTTTGGTCGTATTCCTTTCGCATCTTTGGGTCAGATAGTATCCTATATGCCTCTGTTATATGAGTAAAGATTGTATTCAGTTTATTCTTAAGGGTCTCAGAAGGGAAAGAGAAGTGTTTATCAGGATGAAACTCTTTAGCGCATTTATAATATGCTTTCTTAATCTTGTCCTGTGCAACCCATTTCTCGATTTCTAAAATACCATAGTAATCTTTGTATCCGCACTTCTGATAAAGATCTTCGGTCTTCTCTATAAAAGATGAATCTATCCCAGCGGTATGTTCTTTTATCATCTCTTCATGTATTTTATCTCCTATTAATCTTTTTCCCTCAGACTCTATTATTCTTGCACAAAGCAGTGAGTAAAGAGTCTTCATTGTTTCCAAATTATCTATGGGTGAGATTGAAAGTATCTCCTTTATAGTACGCCTGCCATCGATAAAGAAAAGAATATCTTTATCGATTTTATCGAGGTTTATGTTCTGAAACAGGTTCAACGGGTCAGCAGAATAGCAAAGTATTGTATCCACGGGAGGCATTGCATTTTTAATATGGTTAGAATTAATTATCTTCTTGATCCCGCGATAGATAAGATTTGCAGCACTTATTTTCAGTGTTATGACCTCTTTTGAAAAAAGTGGACCTTCCAGAAAGACAAATTCACCATTTTCCCACAGGAAGAGATTCATGATAATTTCTTCAACCTGATGCCTTACTGCCCAGATCAGATCTTCGGGTTTGAGGTAGCCGAGTTCAACGAGGATAGTTCCCTGCCGTTTACCTGTTTTCTTCAAAATATCAACTGATTGATGATACTGGTCAGCGGAGATTTTACCTGTTCTTACCAAAAACTCGCCCAGACGGTCTTCTTCCCTGTTTGATGTTGCGAATACCATATTTCCATTTTTTATGTATATTTTTTTAGAAATGGGACCATTTCTTACCTCTAATATTCCTTTCTTTTCACTTCTCTGCAGGTCCAGAAGTATGTCAGATAGCAGATAATGTTTTAGGAGACCATAGATTGATTCCCTTTCAACTCCGACCCTGAGACGCGAATTTTCTTTTTGTGACCATACAACCTTTCCATTAATATCTAAGCTTAAATTCTCGATATTGAGATTAATTGCAGAGACTGGGAGTGGGAGGAGAAATGGTGTTTCCTCAACAAAAAAACCGATACCTCCTAAGGAGAAGTCAACGGTAGCAGCCTGAAAAGAATTTCCTGCAATTGATAAACAGAATCCTGATTTATTCTTATATCTAGTAAATCTCCTTCTATCTTTAGCTGTAACCATATGTTATATAGAGTAGACCTATGAAATTAAAAATTACAAAGCTATCCCAACCGTAATAAAATATATTTTGTTAGAGAAGCAACTATTTAAAAAATTATTTTGAATTAAGTAACCCCTTGCGTTTATGTTTAACAAAATATAGGGGGTTTGTCAATTTTAAGAAGTTGATTAACTAAATAATATCCCAAATTGAATTAAGGTAGGGTTGAGCTTTATTTAAGTTAATAATAACAAATGACAATTTTCTGTTTTGCAGGAGTCTGAAGATACAGGATTGCCTGTTCTATTTTAGATTTTTGAAAATTGAACAGGGAAAATATCTGCTTTGAAGGTAACACCTGCAAATCTTTAATCGAAGACGTTTCTGAAAAGTAATGATTACTGGTACACACATATTAAAAGAAGTAGAGCGGATTGGGTAAATTATTTGAAGAAAAAAGGCAGAACCCTCAAGAATTCTGCCTTAAATATTCAGGTCTTTACAGCCACATAGATTTTCCCTGATCCGTTTGAAAAAGGTTATGACAATATCAGCGAAAGGCGAAGTGAATAACAAAAAGTCCCCTTTTCAACGACCGCTTTGTGTCACAGTGAATTTCTGGCCTGCAACGGTTATGGTTCCTGTTCTTATTTTTTTACTTCTACTTGGTGTCACGCTATATTCAACCGATCCATTCCCTGTACCACTACTACCTGAAGTGATGGTTATCCAAGAGGCATTGCTTACGGCAGTCCAACTGCAATTGGTGTCTGTCGTCACATTTATAGTTTCTGAGCCACCTGCTGCAGGAAATGATTGGTTAGTCGGGGAGATAGAATAGGCACAACTCGCTTCTTGATGATAAGCTATTGTCCAATAGCCAAATTCAACAGGATAACTGATCTGTGAATACGCTATATTGAAGAAGCCTCCTTCACCCCAGCTGTTTCCCCAGCTATTTTTGGCAATAAAATACTGGTATGTATCATCATAACCTATAATTAGAATAGCGTGTCCACCTTCATAACTACCCGAAGTATATGAATAAATGCCTGATTTATAAGAGAAAAAATCTGTATAAACATCCATCGTCGTTACAAGCGGTCCACTAGTATAAATGGCATTCTTAATGGCATCAACGGTAGGCGAGGTAGTGGCCACATAGAACCATGAATCAATCCTATCAGTGTTTAACCGCCAGTCATTACAGGCTTTGCGACAATTACCGTTGTTAGCAGTATAAGGATAACACGATTCCTCCGGCAAGCCGGTATCCCGGATGAAATCGGAAGCCTGATCAATATAACCGCCGCTACAACTCCCAGCATGGCTGCATGAGACAAGTATT
>MHEF01000059.1 GCA_001805125.1 Nitrospirae bacterium RBG_13_39_12 | reverse complement strand
CCTGGCAATGTTCAGAGTTATTGTTGATGCGATAAAGAAACATGACAAGAGAATAAAGATTGCTCTCTGCAAAGAAGATGTCAAAATTTGGAAAAACCTTGGTATGCAGATTAATGGTTTACAGTGTAATTGTCTTGGTTAATATTTCAAAGAAGGGAATCGGGGACGGTTCTAATTAATCGAAATTAACAGCAACACAGCAACAGAAGCCCCCGTCCTTGAAAGCCAGATTGATAAAATGGTCAGGGCAGGCACAGAGGCGCTGGTCCTACACAATCTCACGCCAGAAGAGATTGAGATTGTGGAGGGAAAAAATAACCATTGAAGATAGGGGTTTTTATTGGTAATATATTTGGTATAAAAGCACATCCTTGATTAAGTTTATTCAGGAAAAATATGACGGCTGAAATTGCAATAATGAACAAAACAGCAGTGGCTCTTGCCGCTGATAGTGCTGTGACGATTGAACAGGATAAAGGGCAGAAGATTTTCAATACGGTTAACAAGCTATTTGCACTTTCGAAATATCATCCAATTGGCATAATGATTTATGGCAGTGCTAATTTTATGGGTATTCCATGGGAATCGATAATTAAGATATATAGAACAAAATTAGGCAGACAGCAGTTTTCGACTTTAAAAGAATATGCTGATAATTTCATTTCTTTTCTCTCGGAGAATGTTACACTGTTCCCGGAAACTGAACAAGAAAAGTATTTTTTCAGGACTGTTTCAGGATATTTTATCGACATTAAGAGAGAAATAGATGAACAGGTAGAAGGAAAAATATCTTGCGATAGGAAAATTACAGAAACATCAGTCAAGGAGATAGTAGAGCAGACGATAAGAAAGCATTCCGAGGTATGGAATAAAGTTGCCAAGTTAAACCATATCCCCGCCGATTATGATAAAAACCTAATTAAGAGCTATGGTGAGCTAATTATAAAAGCAAAGGACGAAATCTTCCAGCAATTGCCGATTTCGGAGAAAACAGTCGAGGATTTACAGGTTATTTGTGAGAGCATCTTCTCAAAAGACAGATTTGCAAGAAATTCCCCCGGTTTAGTTATAGCCGGATTTGGCGAAGAAGAAACATTTCCGGCGCTTGTTTCATTTGCCATAGAAGCAAAAGTCCATAACACATTAAAATACAAAAAGGATAAAGATGCAGCCATTAGTTTTGACACCTCAGCTTGGATTATTCCTTTTGCGCAAAGCGAAATGGTTGCTACGTTTATTGAAGGCGTCGATCCTGGATATAATAAAATCATTTCGGACTATCTTTCAGAATATTTCGAAAAGTATCCTGACTACATTATTGATAGCATTGAAAATGCAGAGATTGGGAAAAAACAAGAATTTTCAAAAAAGCTGAAAGAAATTGGCCTTTCCGTACTTTCAGATTTTAATAAAAAGCTGCAGGACTATAGAAGGGCATTTCACATCAATCCCATCATCAACGCAGTATCATTTCTTCCGAAAGACGAACTCGCTGCTATGGCAGAATCACTTGTCAATTTGACATCGTTCAAAAGGAAGATTTCGTTAGACGCTGAAACAGTTGGTGGGCCAATTGATGTTGCGGTAATTTCCAAGGGGGATGGGTTTATCTGGATTAAAAGGAAGCATTATTTCAAGCCAGAATTGAACCCCGGTTTCTTTGCGAACTATTTTCAAGAAAATAGAGAGGAGCACGAAAATGAAAAAGTCTAAGACAAAAGTGCAAGAGTATCATTCAATGAAAGAGTACGAGAAAAAGTATTATCCGGAATCCTTTAAGAAGCAATCGCTTGAGGTTAAAGACACTGATACGCTCGGCATTATTTTGGCAAGGGAATCCTTAAACAAATTTAAACATCTGATCCAAAAGCAAAAGGTGAGTATTTAAGGCAATATCCTCATCCAAGTCGTGTCATACAGGCTGTTGCTTCAATCAAAGCACCCTGCTTTTCAGCCTTATGACTTCCCTTTATGAAGCTCGATCAAATTTGGTTATACAATCATCCGCAATGAGGAAGAATTGAATCACATCCGGGAATACATCTTGAATAATCCAGTATAGCATAAAAGAAAAAAGGGACGGGTGCATTATCTTCGTGGGCAGAAACAGGAGATTGAGATTGTGGAGGGGAGGGAATGAAATATAATCCTGATATCCATCATCGCCGTTCAATCCGTCTGAAGGGTTATGATTATTTACAGGCAGGGGCATATTTTGTAACGATATGCACGAAGGACAAGGAATGTCTATTCGGGGAAATCTAAAAAAGAGAATTATCATTAAATGATGCAGGAACCATGGTAAAGAAAGTATGGAATGAAATGCAAGTATATTATCCCAACGTTGAAATAGATCAATTCATTGTAATGCCAAACCATATTCATGGAATTATTGTCTTGTTTATCAGGGCAGGCCCCTGTGCCTGCCCTGATAAAAACAAACCCGATAAGAGAGGGCAACCACATGGGGTTGCCCCTAGGACAAAAAGAAAAGGGGACAGGTACATTTTCTGGGGGTAGGGAAATAGATGACAGAAGGTAAAAAATGAAACTCGATCAAATCGGTTTCTGGTCTGAAATCAAGCTTGAGATCATCAGGATAGAGAAATATGGTTATGATGCGGCAGACAGAAGCTGGAGGTTGAGATTCTGAGGGGGAAGAGAGAAAGGAATATTTAAGCATGTTAAGATGATAATAATAAGCGGAAATGAGGGTTGAAGAATGAGCAAGTTAGTTGAGAGGATAGTATCGGACCCAAAGATATGCAGCGGCAAACCCTGTATAAAGGGGACAAGAATTCCAGTTCATATAATTCTTGATCTCCTTGCTGCAGGAGAAATTTTTGAGGGTATTAATAAGGCATATCCAAATATCACTGACGAAGATATCAGGGCGTGCCTGAACTATGCTTCAATTCTTGCTGACGAAGAAGCAGGGGTTACTGCATGAAGATGTTCGCTAACGAAAATCTTTCAGAAATAAACTCATTGCTGTGAAAGAGATAAACCGCGCTGCCAATACCTCTTCCCTAAAGAGAGCCCGAGGAAATTGAGATTATGGAAGGGGAGAGGATGAATTTTGTTTTTTCATCAATTGCAGGGGCGGCCCTATGTGGCCGCCCTGATTCAAGCAATGGGACAAAAATGGGCGAACACACAGGCACACCCCCGCCAGAGATTGTCCAATGGGGGTCCCCGGCCTGTGTTATGGTCAAAACATGAATACGGGCAACCAATACAGGGCAACCACGCAGGGTTGCCCCTACATTGGGTGATATAATGGATTGGTTTAAAACCATGACCACAAATGATTATATTGCGTGCGTTAAAAACTATGGCTGGCCACGATTCAATGGCAAATTATGGCAACGTAATTATTATGAACGTATTATCCGCAACGAAACAGAATTGAACAAAATAAGAGAATATATCATTTACAACCCTCTAAATTGGGAAACAGATGAAAATTACAGAGCAGATTGAGATTGTAGAGCGGAAGCAATGAAACTCGATCAAAGCGGCCTCTGGTCTGAAATAAAGCTTGAGATAATCAAGAAATACGCTGGTGTGTATACAAACATCATGAGCAAGCAGGATTGGTGTAAGGGGAAGATTACTTGAAAAAGAACATAAAGGTTGAACCCATAGACAGCACATATCAAAGCGTTAAACAGATTCTCGAAGAGGCCCGTAAGAAAGCTTATACAGCCGTCAATTTTGTGATGGTGCAGGCATACTGGAACATCGGCAGGATTATCGTCGAGGAAGAACAGCGAGGCAAGGCAAAGGCGGGATATGGGGAATATCTTATCAGTGAGCTTGCAGCCCGCTTGACTGCTGAATTCGGCAAGGGCTTCACTATCTCAAATATTAAGTATTTCAGACAATTTTATCTTTCATTCTCAATTGGCCACGCACTGCGTGGCCAATCTCCGATAGCAGGAAAAATGAATGACGCAATACGGCACGAATCTCGCCCTGTACAAAAAGGTCACGCACTGCGTGACGAAGTACCCGTTATTCGTCCTGAACTCTCATGGACACACTACCGACTGCTTTTGAAGGTGGAACGTCCTGATGTGCGAGAGTTTTACCTTGACGAGTGCATCGCTGCTAACTGGTCTACTCGCCAGCTTGAGCGCCAGCTCAATTCCTTCTACTATGAGAGGCTCCTTTCCAGCCGGAATAAAGGGCGTGTCAGGTCTGAGATAAGGAAGCTTGAACCTGAAGCTACGCCGCACGATGTTATCAAAGACCCCTATGTTTTAGAGTTCCTTGGTTTGCGTGAAAACAGGTTTAAAAGAGATAAAAGAGCGCATACATAAAGCCCAGTATGATGCGTTGAAATCTGTAAATAGGGAACTTATTAGTTTGTATTGGGACATCGGTAAATCGATAGTGGCAAAGCAGGAAAAACTCGGGTGGGGGAAATCGATAGTGGAAACTTTAGCGAGAGACCTGCAAAAGGAGTTTCCGGGAATACAGGGATTTTCCAGCGCCAATCTCTGGAGAATGCGAAATTTCTACATTACCTATCAAGAAAATGAAAAACTCGCACCATTGGTGCGAGAAATCAGTTGGACGGTAAGATGCAGTTTTACCTTTCCGCCTTGAACGATAGAGCAAAACTTTCCGATGAGAATCCATCCATCGGCATTATATTATGTTATGACAGCCGATAAAAGAAAAGTTAAGGCGATGGACGAGATATTGTATTTGAAATTTTCTGTGAAAAAATTCTTATTTATATTTAATTTTTAAATAGACAAGGCACAATATTACTGAAATAGTATTATAAATAAACAAGTTATATTTGACAGAATAATGATAAAAAAATTATGCAATACTTTAAATATCTGGTAGTCTGTGGCAACTATTTGCTTGTATAGGTAAATTTATTGAATACAAACGGTTTTCTTATATTTCTCTTTTTATTTTCTTTGATAAAATATCTGCCCCCCTCAGGGGTTCAGGAATTCTATATTTAGTGGTACACC
>MHEF01000058.1 GCA_001805125.1 Nitrospirae bacterium RBG_13_39_12 | reverse complement strand
TTATTAAAACCAGGAGAAGACCGTCTTGGCAGAGAAGGTTCACGAATAGTTTTGGGGCAGACAAACGCAGGCCGTTATCTCAGAGTAATTTATGTTCCAGACCCGGAGCCTGAGAGTGTCTTTGTCATAACAGCCTTTGAGTTGTCCGGCAAACCGTTAACAGCCTATAAACGCAGGAGGCGAAAGAAGAGATGAAAAAAAGTAGATTTCCGAAGGGATGGGATGAAAAAAGGGTAAAGAGAGTTCTTGCCCATTATGAGAAACAAACCGAAGAAGAAGCCTTGGCCGAGGATGAAGCAGCATATGAAGATAAGTCTCAGGCCATAATAGAAATTCCTGTTCAGTTAGTGTCTACCGTTAGAGAACTTATAGCAAAACATCAAGTACGTCATTTGAAGACAACGACAGGCAACGGAGGCTAAACGGCTCTCTGCAGAAAATAGAAAAGGGGACGACTGTGTTTAAAGAATGCCCGAAACTTCATTTAACAACAGGGTTTGCAACGCTCCAATATCCATATTCGTCGTTGGAGTCGCGCCTTGTGTCTGTTTTATTATCGAGATTAAGATTGACCTTAGCAGGCACACGGCACAAAACGTCCCATCCGATCTGCTAAGTAATGGATATTGTAGAGATTTTACGAGCGTATTCTTTGTGGGTTAGTATAAACGTTTAGACGGTCTCCTCTTACAAAACCTGCAATTGAGATACCTGATTTTTCAGCTATCTCAATTGCAATGGAACGGAATCGGGGACGGTTCTAATTAATCGAAATTAACAGCAACACAGCAACAGAAGCCCTCTGCCCTCGAACGCCAGATTGACAAAATGGTTTATGAGCTATATGAGCTTACGCCAGAGGAGATTGATATTGTGGAGGGAAAAGGGGTAAGTAATCAGTGATAGCAAATAATATCTACAATATATATTGTGACGAATCGCGTGTAGAAAACAGAGACTCAAAAAACATGGTTATTGGTGCTGTAGAGATTTTGAGCCTGATAGAGATACCATCGCATTATTTTGCGAGGATTTAGAATGCGTTATGTATTTAAGGATTAGGCCACGGAGCGGAACATTACAGGTCGGCACATTCTTTGATTTCGGGAAGGCGCATACACAGATGTATAATAAACAAAAAAAGAAATGTGTGCCTATTACGATTGAAGAATTGAAGGAAAGGATAAAAGACAAAATTTAAGGGCTGTTAGTTTGGGGCCAACAACCCTCTGGAATGCCGACAGCTTTACACTGTAAAGCTTAGTTATATGTTAACAAAAAATATAATCTTGGATACTTAATAATATTTATGAATTTATTAATTGTTATTATAACCTTGAACGATAGACCGAATGGTTATGACCTCTACGGACTCACCCCGAAGGAGATTGAGATTGTGGAGGGGAAGAAAGTAACTTTATATTGCTGAAAAGAACAATTTTTGCTATCCTAACAACAGACTAGAAAACGGAAATAGGGGACGTTGCCAATATAAGCAACTTAAAATAATATAGCTGACATTTTTTGCTCTTGGTGTTCCTTTCCGAGGGTTAGCAAAGCCATGGCGTGTCAAGCCCACAAGGTTTTCTCTTCTTATTTATTCCTTCTCTTCCCGGGACCTTCCTTAATCAATTTCATAACTTCTTCAGGTTTTAACTTCTCATCTCGAATCATGTCAATTAGGAAGACATTGTTATGTGAATCCTTAATTGCAATTGAATGTACCAAAAATGTTAGTCAACTATCATGAGGGTAAGGGGATTGCCACAATTCTGCAACAATCTTATGAAAATAAAAAAGGGGTTGCTTCTGCAAACCCTTGATTTTTTTTGGCGTCCCCAACGGGATTTGAACCCGTGTTACCGCCTTGAAAGGGCGATGTCCTAGGCCGGACTAGACGATAGGGACATTTTGGTGAGCCGCGTTGGATTCGAACCAACGACCCACGCCTTAAAAGGGCGTTGCTCTACCAACTGAGCTAGCGGCCCAAAAGTGTCTTTTAATTTACCTATTAACCAGTTTTCTTGTCAAATATCCTTGATACTTTTCTTCGTATAGGGAAGCAGGCCGCCAGCCAGCAAGATCTCTTTTTCCCTATCGTTGAAGTGTGAGAATATTTCAAAAGAATAATTTTTTTTCATGTTAAATACATTGTAGGTCTGATTTTCGGTCAAGGACTTTTTTGTATCCGGGATGAGCAAGCGGTCTCCGTTTTCAACTCTCTCATAATCATCAGTATTTTTAAAATGAAGAGGAAGAATCCCGAAGTTTATAAGGTTTGACCTGTGGATTCGAGCGAAGGATTTTGCAATCACAACATGGAGACCAAGGTACATCGGTGCAATTGCAGCATGCTCCCTTGAAGAGCCCTGGCCGTAATTTTCACCACCGACAATGATTCCTCCGCCTTTCCCTTTTGCGTCGTTTGCCCTTTTGCTAAACGTGTTGTCAATATGAGAGAACACAAATTCCGATATCGCAGGAATATTCGAGCGCAGCGGCAGAATTGTCGAGCCGGCAGGCATAATATCGTCTGTTGTTATATTATCACCAAGTTTCAGCAAAACATCCGCCTCAACCTTTTCACCAAGGGGTTGCTTAACAGGCACTTCTTTGATATTCGGTCCTTTAATTACTTCTATTCTGCTAATATCTTTTAGGTGGGTTATAATCATGTTGTCATTGATAAAACAGCTCGAGGGTTCCCGGGTCATTTTTATACTAAAATCGGTATCGCGCGGGTCAACTATCTTTCCTTCTATAGCAAAGACTGCACATGCAAGAGGATTTGCCAGATAAATAAATGCGTCCTTATTCCCGCTCCTGCCCCTAAAATTTCTATTATAGGATCTTACTGATGCCTGCCCTGTTCCGGGTGCACCTCCTATTCCAATGCAGGGACCGCATGAACATTCAAGTACTCTGGCACCTGATGCAACCAGGTCAGCTATAAGCCCCTTGCGTGAGAGCATCTCATAGACCTGCCTTGATCCAGGGTTGATGAGAAGGCTTACACCTTCTGCAACGGATTTACCCTTTAATATAGAAGCGACTGATTTCAAAGACTGGTATGATGAATTTGTACAGCTTCCTATACAGACCTGGTCTACTTTTGTACCGGTGAGTTCTCTTACAGGTACAGCGTTATCTGGGCTATGGGGCCGGGCTATCATAGGTTCGATTGAACTTAAGTCTATTCCTACGGTATCATAATATCCAGCATCCTTATCAGCGTAAAGTTCAATCCAGTCCGATTCCCTATTCTGAGCTCTGAGAAAATGCTTTGTCTTTCTGTCACTTGGGAAAACAGAAGTCGTTGCACCAAGTTCAGCACCCATATTTGTAATGGTAGCTCTTTCGGTAACGCTCAAGTCTTTTACCCCGGAACCACCATACTCAAAGATTTTTCCAACGCCTCCCTTTACTGTAAGCCTCCTTAAAATTTCCAGTATTATATCCATTGCTGTAACCCATGGTCTTCTTATTCTCCCAGTCAGTTTTACGAGCATAACCTCTGGCATGTTGATCTCAAAATTCGCTCCCGCCATAACAGTTGCTGCATCGAGTCCGCCAACTCCTATGGCTATCATCCCCATCCCTCCACCTGTCGGAGTATGGCTGTCTGTTCCAAGCGTAATTTTTTTAGGAGCTGCAAATCGTTCAAGATGTATTTGATGACTTATACCGTTGCCAGGTCTTGAAAAGTATGCACCATATTTTGCAGCTACTGTTTGTAGAAAAAGATGGTCATCGGAATTCATATAATTTGACTGGATCATATTGTGGTCTATATAAGAAACAGCAAGCGGTACCCTTACCCTGTCAACCCCGATAGCCTCAAACTGAAGCCATGTCATTGTACCGGTAGCATCCTGAGTATATACCTGGTCAACTCTTAATCCAATAGTCGCACCGGTTTTTATGTCACCGTAAATCTTGTGTGCATCAAATATCTTTTCTACAATATTTTTCCCCAATTTCTTCTCCTAACTTAGTTATTAAAATAATTTCACTTAAAAATTTAACATATCTAAGGCTTTGAAATCCAAAGCCACTAACTTATTTTACTTATAAAGTTATTGCTACACTCTGCAGATGTAGCAGTGAATGGCATTTTCACTCATTTCTTGAGATAAAAAGAAAAATATGTTTAAATTATACAAAATCTCAACAAATCAGCACATGGAGACCTCCAATGCATTTTTTTAAATACCGGTCAGGTGAATTATATGCTGAAGAAGTACCTGTTAAAAAACTTGCTGTAAAATATGGCACACCTTTATATATTTACAGCTATAAAACCTTGTTAAGACACTTCAGGGCATATGCCGATGCCTTTAATGATTATCCACATTTAATCTGTTTCGCAATCAAGTCTAATTCAAACACTTCAATCCTCAGATTCATTGCAAAAAATGGTGGAGGCGCTGATATAGTTTCCGGAGGGGAATTGCATGCAGCTTTAAAAGCAGGGATCAAACCTGAAAAAATAGTGTATGCCGGTGTCGGCAAAACAGAAGATGAAATAAATTTTGCATTGAAATCAAAAATACTCATGTTCAACGTTGAGTCTGAGGCTGAACTTAGAGAGATCAACAGAGTCGCGGGTAAGGTTAAGAAAAAAGCCTCTGTAGCATTAAGGATTAACCCTGACATTGATCCAGAGACACATCCTTATATAACAACCGGCCTCAGAAAACACAAATTCGGTATCTCAATAGAGAAAGCCCTGGAGCATTATAGACTCGCATCAAGATTGGAGAATATCAACGTTATTGGCATTCACAAACATATAGGTTCACAGATAACAAAAGTTTCTCCTTTTGTTGAAGCCTTAAAGAAGTTGCTGGTCTTTGTGGATAAACTTAGCATTCAAGGTGTGGAAATAAAATACCTCGATATAGGGGGTGGGCTCGGTATCCCATATAAGGACGAGGAACCGCCGGTCCCCAAAGACCTTGCAAAACATCTTATCCCCCTCCTCAAAGACAGAAATTTCACTCTCATTATAGAACCGGGCAGGTCAATAGTGGGAAATGCAGGCATACTTGTCACAAAAACACTTTATCTTAAAAAAGGTGAAGAGAAGGATTTTATTATCGTTGACGCAGGGATGAATGACCTGGTAAGGCCGTCTTTCTACGGGGCATATCACAACCTGCTTCCTGTTGTCAGAAAAAAAAGACAAGCTGTCAAATGCGACGTTGTTGGCCCTATATGTGAATCCAGCGATTTTCTTGCAACAGACCGGGTAATCAATAAAATAAACCAGGGAGAGTATATTGCTGTCATGGGTGCGGGTGCATATGGCTTTTCCATGAGTTCAAATTATAACAGCCGGCCGAGGTCTGCAGAGGTTCTGGTAAAAGGCAGGGAGCATTTCTTGATAAGGAAGCGAGAAACCTATAACGACCTTACAAGAAACGAGAGGATTCCGGCTTTTTTAAAATGAAAATAAACTTTACAAAGATGCACGGCCTGGGCAATGATTTTATCTTGATAGATTGCAGGCAAACAGAACTTGATAACCCTTCCGAGCTTTCAAAAAAACTTTGCCACAGGCGTCTCGGGATCGGTGCTGACCAAATTCTTCTTCTGAAAGATTCCATTATTGCAGATTTTAAAATGAGAATTTTTAATGCGGACGGCAGTGAGGTCGAGATGTGCGGTAACGGGATACGTTGCCTTGCAAAATATATATGGGACAAAAGTTTATCTGATAAGAAAATACTTAATATAGAAACTCTTGCCGGCATTATGAGACCAGAGAAAAAAGGTAAGCTGGTGAAGGTTGACATGGGAGAACCAATTTTTGAGTCTAAAAAGATTCCAGTAGCAATAAATTCGAAAAAGAAAAAATCAAAAAAGAAAACTCAAAAACCAGAAGCGATTATTGACTTTCCGCTGAAAATAGAAAATAAAGAGTTCAAAATAACTTGTTTATCCATGGGGAACCCTCATACAATTATATTTGTTGACGATCTCTCAAATTTTCCTGTAACATATTATGGGCCTTGGATAGAAAACAATAATATATTCCCCAAGAGAACAAATGTTGAGTTCATTCAGGTAATCAACCCCTCAGAGATTAATATGAGGGTATGGGAAAGAGGCTCGGGGGAAACAATGGCCTGCGGTACAGGCGCATCAGCTGCAGCTGTAGCATCAAGTATTAAAGGTCTTACAGGAAGGAATGTGACAATTCATCTCCTTGGAGGAGATCTTTTTATAGATTGGGCAGGTGACAACCATGTATATATGACAGGCCCTGCTGTTGAGGTTTTTGAGGGTATAATCGAGAAATAAAAGCAACAAAGGAGGCAGCTATGTTTAAGGGGTCAATAGTCGCGGTCGTTACACCTTTTAAAAAGGGGAAGGTTGACGAAAAGGCACTTGGCGATTTAATAGAGTGGCATATAGCTCAAGGGACTAATGCTATTGTCCCGTGCGGGACAACTGGTGAATCTGCAACACTTGATTATAAAGAACATTACGGGGTTATAGATTTTACTGTAAAAGTTGTTAATAAAAGGGTCCCTGTTATTGCAGGGACAGGCGCAAATTCTACTGAAGAGACTTTAGAAATAACAAAGCATGCAAAGAAATCAGGTGCAGATGCAGCCCTTATTGTAGCTCCGTATTATAACAAACCAACTCAGGAGGGCCTTTACAGGCATTATAAAACAGTTGCAAATGAAGTTAATATCCCTATTGTTCTATATAATGTTCCCGGACGTACTGCAGTAAATATACTGCCTTCCACTGTTGCACGACTTGCTGAGATTAAAAACATAGTTGCAATAAAAGAAGCAACAGGGGACATGAAACAAGTTAGCGAGGTCATAAGATTATGTGGCGACAGGATAACCGTTATCTCCGGAGATGATTTTACGACCCTGACACTACTTGCCCTTGGGGGGAAAGGTACGATATCTGTTTCAGCAAACGTTGCCCCAAAAGATGTTTCGATGATGTGTTCATTATGGATGGATGGACAGCATGACAAGGCAAGGGCACTCCATTATAA